>CAVKLF010000022.1:0-26067 GCA_963657075.1 bacterium
TCATGTTCAGCTGGCGCTGTCCCCACTGGGTGAACTTCACCATGATGTTGTTGTCACCGTAACCAGTGTCCTGGCGACCCTTCGTGCGGTTGTTGAAGTAGTTGACGCTGGTGAAGACATTCAGTTTTTTGTTGGGAGACATAACGTTACCCGTCACATTCAGGATGTTCTTATACTGGCTGCTGTTTGGCAAGTAGCCAGTCAACGAGGTATTGGTATAAGAGACACGGAACGCACCATTATCGTAAGCCTGTGCCACGGCAACGTTGTTGGTGTAAGACACGCCCGTCTTGAAGAAATTACGATAGTCGGAGGAGGAAGGACTCCATGCGGATGTCGTAGGGTTGCCCTGCTTGCCGTTGTTCTTCCATTTTATCAAGTCATACCATGAAAGCACCTGTCTACCGTCCAACTTGGGTCCCCAACTCTCGTCCATACCATAGTCAGGCACAAGATATTCCTTGCCATTGATGGTGGTGGTGGTGAAGTCATCGCCCTCGTCGCCGTAGGCATAGTCGCCGACGTAGCCATAACCGCCACCATACTGGCTCTGCAGCTTGGGCAACTTGGTGACAGTCTCTAAACCTACTGAAGAACTGAACTCCACGCCGAGACCTGTGGTCTTCTTGGCTCGCTTGGTGGTGATCATGATGACACCGTTGGAGGCGCGGCTACCATAAAGAGCCGTAGCGGAAGCACCCTTCAACACGCTGATGTTCTCGATGTCGTCGGGGTTGATGTCCTGGATCAAGTTACCGTAGTCGTAACCACCGCCACCACGGGCTGTGGATGCGTCGTTGTTGTCGGTACCCTCGATGGGCACACCATCGACAACGAACAAAGGCTGGTTGCTGCCGGAGAGCGAGTTCGCACCACGGAGCAGCACCTTGGAAGAACCGCCCATGCTACCTGCGCTGGAGGAGATGCTCAGACCTGCCACCTTACCCTGCAAGGCATTGACAGGGTTGCTGAGACCACCGCGAGACTTCAGCATCTCATCGCCGTTCAGCTCTGTCACGGCGTAACCCAACGCCTTCTTCTGGCGGGATACACCCAGGGCAGTCACCACCACATCGTTCAATGCGTTGTCCTCGCCCTCCAAATAAATTTTCAGGTTTGACTTGGCAGCCACCTTCTGCGACTTCATACCCAAATAAGAGATGACCAACTTGGCGTTCCCACTGGGAGTCACCAAAAAAAAGTTTCCATCTACATCGGTTACAGTTCCAGTCTTGGTTCCCTCAATCTTGACGGATGCACCAATCACAGGCTCGCCGTCTTCCTGAGAAATGACCTTTCCTGTAACAGTAGTTTGTGCGAGGGCCAAACTCGTACTGAGCAGCATCCCTCCCATTACCATTGTCAATCTTTTTACCATAATTTCTCTCTTAATAAATTAAATAACGTACAAATATCGGGTGCAAAGTTATAAACTTTTGGTTAATTAAACAAATTTTATCAAACAAAATAACACAAAAACAGAAAAATAGATAACGTTGTGTGTAATTTTACACACTTTACGTTTATTTCTGTCAACAAGAACACAGCGATGGCTGCGACACCATTCTTATCTTTATGGACATCTACCCCCAAACTAGAGTGTGCCCGTGGGCACAGAAGCAAAAAGCCGAAGGTTTTTCCGTTTTTCCTTGCTCGTTTCAGAAAAACAATGTACCTTTGCAAAAATCAAGAATCAAAACGAAGCATATAACTAATTACAAATATAAAATGAAGAAACAAATCATCCTTACCCTGGCGCTCGCCCTGACATTGAGCCTGCCCACCTTCGCCCAAAAGGCGATGAGCAAGAAAGAAATCGCAGAAAAGGAAAAGCAGTTCAAGGCCCTACAACATCCCTGGAAGGGAAAGCGAGTGGCCTATTTCGGCGACTCCATCACCGACCCACGCGTAAAAGCCTCGAAGACCAAATACTGGGGATTCCTGCAGGAATGGCTCGGCATCACCCCTTACGTATATGGCGTGAGCGGCAGACAATGGAACGACGTTCCCCGACAAGCAGACAAACTACAGGAAGAACACGGCGATGACTTCGACGCCATCCTCATCTTCATGGGCACCAACGACTACAACAAGGGCGTGCCCGTGGGCGACTGGTACTCGGAGACGGTAGACTCGGTAAGAGCCAGTATCGGCAAGCCGAGCGAGAAGGTGACACGCCGCCACCGCCACTTCATCATGGACGGCAACACCTTCAAGGGGCGCATCAACATCGCCATGTCGAAGCTCAAACAGATGTACCCCTTCAAGCAAATCGTGCTGATGACACCCGTACACCGCGCCTACTTCGGTAGCAGCGACAAGAACATCCAGCCAGACGAAATGTACGAGAACGTGCGCGGCATCTACTTCGATGAGTATGTGAAGGCGGTGAAGGAAGCGGGCAACGTATGGGCAGTGCCCGTGATCGACCTCAACTCCCTCTCGGGTCTCTTCCCTATCTATGACGCAGGAGCCAAGATGTTCAATAAAATGGATGTTGACCGTCTGCACCCCAACGACCTGGGGCATGAGAGGATGGCAAAGACCATCATGTATCAGCTCTCGGCCCTGCCTTGCGACTTCTAAATACAGAGAAAGCTCCAAAGAAGGTTAGTATTTCCTCCTTTGGAGCTTTTTAAAATTTCATTGGAAAGAGATAAAACTATCCATTCAAATCACCGATACGCTTGCTCACCTTGATAGAGACGAAGGCTATCATCAATCCCAGACAAGCGGCTATAGATAGGGCAATGCGCAGATTGGTGGCCTCAGAGAGCCAGCCAATGACGGGAGGTCCCACCAAGAAGCCGAAGAAGCTGATGCTCGACACAATGGTGATGGCGATGCTCGCCTTGATGGTACCCAACTTACCAGCGATGCTGTAACAGATAGGCACTGATGAGGAAATGCCAAAGCCAACAAGCAAGAAGCCCAAGGTGGCGGGCACGAGATAAGGAAAGGCAGCCGCCAGCCAAAGCCCAGTAACGATCAAACCTCCACAAGTCTTCAATACTCTCGACGGTCCGTACTTCGTAACGAAGCCATCGGCCAGAAATCGTCCCAAGGTCATCGCCCCCATACCAGCCACATAGCCAGCACGTATGAAAGCCTCATCAGGTTTTACTACCAGAGAGAAGTAGACACTACTCCAATCGTAGACCGTTCCCTCGCAAAACATACCAGCGAAGCCCATCAGTCCGAGCAGAAAGAGTACTGGGTCGATGGTGCGGAAGGAGAACTTGGGCACATCTTCCTCCTCCGCCTGAGCCAACTCGTCGTTTACCAAAAACTTGAATCCTGCCGCCACTATCAAGATACTCATAGCCAAGATAGCACAAAAATGAGCAGAAATAGGAAGTAAGGTATTGGCGAAGATGGCTCCGATTATGCCACCAGCGAATCCGCCCATGCTCCACAAGCCGTGGAATGAAGACATGATATTGCGCCCATACATTTTCTCTACCAAGCAAGCCTGCGTATTGGTAGCGATATTCATCAGGTTTGCCATCATACCGAAAGCCACGAGACTAATCATCAGATGGAAGATGGTAGTACTGCAGCCTATGCCGAACAACACAGAAGCATAGAGTATCTCAGAAAGCACGAGCATCTTCTTGCTACCAAACTTGCTTACAAGGATGCCCGAGAAAGCCATCATCAGAAGTTGTCCGATAGGTATGGCGAAAAGTACCGTACCCAACTGTCCGTTGCTCAGATGCAACAGATGCTTGACATCCGGAATGCGGCTCGCCCAACTGGCAAACACCGCTCCAGGTACAAAATAATACGCTGCCACAGCTATTCGCTTGCGCACCAAATCACTCATTTTCATTTTTATTATCACATCTCATTATTGAATTGAGGTATGTTATCCCTCTTACCGAAAACGAGTGCAAAATTACGAAAATAAAGAGAAATAGCAGCATCCTTATCCTAAAAAACTACTTGTATTAGTTATTTTTTACTACACCTCAACGTTTTCTTAGCTTTGGGGGAGCATGGGAAAAAGCCAAGAAGGAAATCGCTGCTCTCGCATGTATCGGGCGACGAGAGCAGAGATTACTACCGAGCGAAGATAGCAGCGGTTACTATGAGCGCAAAGATAGCTAAGATTTTATTATAGGGCGATAGTAGCCTCCTTGAGGTCTACAGCCTGAGCCTTAAGAATAGCTTTTCCCTTCACTACAACGACGCACTTGCCAAAGAAAGCCTTGCGCACTGGATCGGTAAAACGCTCCAAAGAGGTCTGGCAACCATTGTCTGTGCCGAGAATTTGCGCCGCAGCTTCATTGGCAGAGGCCGGAGAGCTAGCATCAGCAGACAAAGAGAAGAAAATCTGATTATCCGCATTCGGGCAGAGATTGCCGTCCTTATCCACCACATCCACCTCCACAAAGGTAGTAGGCTCTGAAGTGCCATAAGCCAATGTTCCCTGATAGGTTTTCCTCAAGACAATATGGTGTGGAGCACCAGCAGTCTTGATGACCTGCTTGCCTACAAGCTTACCATCCTTACGAGCGATGACTTTCACCTCCCCTGGCTGGAAGTTGACACGCCACATCACATGATACTCAGTACTCTTGTCGAACTTGGCCCCTACATTGATACTCTTGCCATCCTCCGACTTCCGAGCCTCTGGTACATATACCTTTTTCTTACGCACACCCTGACTCTTGCCATTGATGTAGAGTTCCACCTCGTCGGCATGATTAAAGTAGCACCACATGTCTATCTCCTGCCCGGGTATCCAGTTCCAGTGAGGAAAGAGATGGAGTACGTGCTTGTCGGTCCATTCGCTCTGATACATGTAATAGCTGTCTTTTGGCAGACCTGCGAGGTCGATGACGCCGAAGTAACTGCTACGAGCAGGATAAGCATATGGGGTGGGTTCGCCAATATAGTCGAAACCTGTCCAGATAAACTGACCGCCCACAAAATCATTGTGCTTTACTACATCCCACGTCTCCTCGTGAGTACTACTCCAAGAAGCGTGCATATTATCGTATGCCGAACACATATAGGAAGGGGCGGAATACGGCAGCCACCACGCCTTTGGGGCTGTAGTGATACTATCGGAAGGCATCTTGTAGAAGCCACGAGTCTGGAGAGCCGATACACTCTCTGACAGGATGAATGGCTTGTTAGGGAAATTTTTAGGTACATCCTTCACCCACTGATGATGATAGTTGAAACCGATGACATCTATTGCGCCACTCTTGAAGAGGTGGTTCTTGGGGTCTGGTTCATTGCAACCTGCGGTAATAGGGCGCATGCCCCAAGGGTCGTACTCTTTTACTATCTCTGCCAAATGGCGGGTGAGGTGCGAGTTGACACTGATTTCGTCGCCATGTGCAAGAGTAGAAGCATCGTGCCCTGCATTCAATATCAAGTTGGCTTGTTCGATGGTGAGAGTATCGGCAGCGGCATCCGACCATTGTTCCAACACCTCATTACCGATGCTCCACATGATGATACTAGGATGGTTGCGGTCACGCTTGATGAGATCGGTAAGATCCTTGTTGTGCCACTCGTCGAAGAAACGGGCATAGTCGCCATTCGGCTTCTTTCTGCGCCACATGTCAAAGCTCTCGTCCATGACAAGCAAGCCCATGGAGTCGCACATATTCAAGAGTTCTGGTGCAGGAGGATTGTGGCTACTGCGGATGGCATTCACGCCCATATCCCGAAGGATGGTAAGTTTGCGGTGCAAAGCGTCTTCATTGAGGGCAGCACCCAAACAACCGAAATCGTGATGTTCACAGACGCCATTGATCTTTATATTCCTACCGTTAAGAGAAAAGCCCCTCTCGACATCAAACTTCACATCCCGGAAGCCTGTCTGTGTTACCGTCTCGTCCATAACCTTGCCATTTATCAGGAGTTCACTCTTTACGGTATAGAGGTATCCGTCTCCCACATCCCAAAGATGAGGTTTTGCCACCTTGAGCTGCTGTACATAATCGCCCTGACTCTTTGCCACCACTTTGCCTGCGGCATCAAGAATGGTATTGCGAACGATGACCTTCACCTTCCGCTTGGCATTGACATGGGCATCTACCTTGACCTTTACGTCCCCTTGAGGAGTAGTGGTAATATACTGCCCCCACTGAGGGATATAAGCATTTTGCATGGTCTTGGTAAGCCATACGTGACGATAGATACCGCAACCAGAATACCATCGGCTGTTAGGTTGGTCGCTATTATCCACCTTCACCGCTACGACATTATCTCCCTTCTTATCTATATAAGGTGTAAGGTCGTACTCGAAGGTACTGTACCCATAAGGTCGCGTACCTAGTTTATGCCCGTTGATGTAGACGGTGGAGTTCATATATACACCATCAAAGGTGATGGTATAGCGATCGTACTTATCCTTCGGGGCTACGGTAAAGTGCTTGCGATACCAACCGGTACCACCTGGTAGGGCGCCCCCACTTGCCCCCGAAGGGTTAGTAGGCAGGAAGTCTCCCTCGATAGCCCAGTCGTGTGGCAAGTTGAGTGGTCGCCAGCCCCTGTCAGCATAACTGTTCTTCTCCATGCCAGCACTGTCCGCCAAGGCGAACAGCCAATCCTTGTCAAAATTCTGACGTTCACGAGCAGCTAGCGGATTGACGGACAATGCACTCAATAAAGCGATGCAATAGAAAAATCTTTGATTCATACGCATGCATTTTTAGACACACAGTTATTACTTCAATTTTACGGTAACAGCCTGGCCGTCGTATTTCACCATCTTGCCCTTTGGCGACTTGGCGAGGTTGACACCCTGTACATTCTGCTCACTCACGAGGATGACATTGAATCGACGTTTTTGCAACATACCATCGAATGTGCCCTTGCGAGCTCCGATAGTAACAGTCTTCAGGGCATCGTTGTACTGGATTTCAATGGTACTGAACTTACCCTTTTCGTAATTGTAGTTAGTACCCTCATCCTCGTAGATGGTAAACTGTCCGTCCTTACCAGCATATACATAGAGGTCAATAAGCTCAGGTTTCTTCTGATCACTCCACTCCATCTCCGGACCTACTGGGAGGATAGCACCCTCTGGGCTGAATACAGGAATTTTGTCGTATGGAGCGTCTGCCACGATGGTCTTACCACCAGCATAGAACTTGCCTGTATAGAAGTCGTACCACCCCTTCTGCTTAGGGAGGTAAACATTGCGGTTGTACTTCTGGTACTCGCCTACAGGACAAGCCATCAGCGCAGGACCAAACATCCACTGGTCTTTGATGTCGTAGATATTGTCATCGCCATTGAAGTCCATCACGAGGGCACGCATCATGGTGTAGTCGTTCAGGTGAACCATACCTGCCATACTGTACAGGTAAGGCATCAGGCGATAGCGCAACTTGTCGTAAGCCACGATGGTTTTATAAGCAGGATGATTGGCTGGTGCAATGTTCCAAACCTCACGTGTAGGCCACTGGCCATGGGTACGATAGAGCGGCACGAAGCAACCGAACTGGTTCCAGCGAGCCTGCAACTCGCGCCATTCCTTGAGGTCGGCATTCTCCTTACCCGTCTTGTCAAACTCCTGTTGTGCTGCCACATAGCGGTTTTCTACACAGAAACCGCCCTGGTCCATGCCCCAGAATGGATGCCCTGCGAGGGAAAGGTTCAGACCTGCCGTCATCTGGGCACGCATATCCTCCCAGCGAGTGGCGATGTCGCCCGACCATGTGGCAGTGCTGTAACGCTGCTCACCAGCGAAACCTGAACGGGTCAATAGGAACACACGCTGATTGGGGTTCACGCTGCGCTGCCCATTATAAATCGCATCGGCATTCACGATGCTATAGGCATTGAAATATTCGGTGGAAGTACCGAGGGCGGTAGGACCACAGAGAGCTTTGCGATACCACATGGGGGTGCAATCGCGCACGTTAGGCTCTGAGGCGTCCATCCACCAGGCATCGATACCCTGGTTGTACTTGGTATAGAGGTTCTCGTCCATCTGTCGCCAGAACATCTTTCTAGCTCCAGCATCGTAGGCATCGTAGAAGGAGCCACGGTAGCCGAGCCAGTCGTGAATGTCGTCGGTAATGGCCTGGTGGTACATCCATCCCTTGCTGTCCAGTTCCTTGTAGTTTTTGGTAGAATCGTAGAACTTGGGCCATACGGAGATCATGAAGCGACCGTGCATGCTGTGTACGCTATCGAGCATGGCCTGTGGATTAGGATAACGGGAAGACTCGAAGTTGTGGCATCCCCATGCGTCGATGGGCCAGTAGTTCCAATCCTGTACGATGTTATCTACTGGTATGTGGAGGTCGCGGAACTTCTTCAGATTGCTCTCGATGTCCTCGCTGCTCTGGTAGCGTTCGCGGCTCTGCCAAAAACCAAGTACCCACTTAGGATATACGGGAGCCTTGCCTGTGAGGGTACGATAACCGCTGATGACATCGTCGGTGTTTTTACCTGCGATGAAATAGTAGTCCATATCGGGCGACATCTCGCTCCAGATGCTCAACTGGTTCTTTTCAGCCTCAGAGCGGGGGGCTGCCACGCGCAGGCCACAATAAGATACATCGCCGTCGGGTTGCCACTCGATGCGAATAGGCGTCCTTGCGCCCTTCTGGATGGCAGTCTCAAACTTATAAGAGTTAGGGTTCCATGCCGTGCGCCAACGCTCGGGCACTACGAGTTTGCCGTCGATATAGATTTTCATATATCCGGCGTAGTAGAGGATAAACTGATAAAAACTGCTGGTAGGAGCCTCTACATAGCCCTCGTATACCACCTTCGCCCCATTCAAGGCAAAGCCCTTGGGCAGGTTTTGGATACCGCCATTGTCAGCCTTCTTGCAGAGTTCGGAAGTTTCGGGCATGGCATACTCGAAGTAGATACTGTCCTCGCCACGCACTATCTTCTGCCCCTTCTTATCTATATATGTACCCGTAAATTGCCCTTCCTTGCCGTCTTTGTCGTAGAGTTTGAAAGCGTGGTTAATCTGTAGGTAGTCATCGGGCTTGCCCCAACGGCAATAGGAGTAAGAATCCCAAAGGATACCGTAGTTTTTGTTGGAGACAACGAAAGGTACACTTACCTTGGTGTTGTACTGGAAGAGGTCTTCGTTCTTGCCTTTCATGTTGAGTTCCTCGCTCTGGTGCTGTCCTAGACCATAGAAAGCCTCATTGTCTGGAGAGTCGAAGAGGGCACGCCACGACCATCCGTGCTTCTGAGCCTCAGGTACCTTGTCGATGTCTACACCCATCTCCCGATCGGGCACAGTAAAAGGCTTGAAGGTTTTGCCGCCCTGAGCCACCTCGTTAAGGAGCACATTATTCTTGAGGTCGTAGAAGGCGATGTGGCCTGTGGCCTCATTGAGCACGGCGCGCATCTCACTAGTAGTGACAACAAGTAGGTCACCCTGCTCGTCTACCTTGTAATTAGGCTTGGCAGTCTGTGGCACGATGATAAGGCTCTGCTTGTTGCGGAAGCTCTGTTCCGCCGTAGCCTGCACTCGAATAATCTTGTCGCCCACCACCTGCAGGCGAATCTGGGAAGGACCATTGTCTTGGTGTTGTTTCAATTGCACGGTAAGGTAGTTACCCTGCTGAATAAACCCTGCTGCCTGGAGTCCTGAGGCACTCAAGAACAGCACTGCTGAAATCATTAATGTTTTAGTTAGTTTCATGCTTAATAAGTAACAGAGTTAATAAATTTGCGGCAAAGTTACGTAATAAACTGGTAACCTTGGGGCAAGAATGTTTTAAAAGTGGGTATGAAATGTTAATCTTACATCAAAAATCTTCATGCAGGCATATAGGTAGAAAGAAGCAAGAGGGAATCAGCTCTTCTCAGAGCTTTCCCTTATCTTGAGTATCATCGGCACAACTTCCTTGTAGATTTTCTCATCGCCATTAATACTGCGCATCAAGAGTTCGCATGCCATGGTGCCTTGTTCGTGCGCCTTGTCCATAATAGCCGTGAGGCGTGGGGTAACGAATGCAGCGGTATCACCGTCGGTAAATCCTATGATGGCCACATCCTGCGGAATACGCAAACCCTTCGCCTTGATGGCATCGAATGCCGCATAGGTGATAATATCATTGAAAGCTAGAATGGCATCGGGACGGTTCTCGCTCTCCAGGAGCCGAAGCGTGGCCTCGCGCGCCACATCGAAATCGATTTTGCCGCATACTACGAGATTACGGTCGATAGGGATTTTGTTTTCTCGCAGGGCCTCCAGATAGCCATGCTTGCGGCGGCGCACCATGTCGAGATGGTTGGGGCCTCCGATAAAGGCGATGCGGCGAGAGCCTGTATCTATCATGTGCTGCGTAGCCTCTTGGGCAGCCACGTCGCCATTGCCTACCACCTGAGAGAACTTATCCTCCAGACAACAGCGAGCAAAGAAGACCAGCGGGATGCCCATCTTATGGAGCTCTTCGAAGTGAGAATAGTCTACCGTATCTTGCGCCAGACAGGCAATAATGCCCTCCACATGCATGTCGAGAAAATTATCGAGGGCCTTAGCTTCTCGCACATGGTCTTCATGACTATTGGCACTAATCACAGAATAGCCCTGCTTGGAGGCATAGTCTTCGATGCCATCCAGCACGGCTGCATAATAATGTGTCACAAGATTGGGCACTATCACACCTATCACCCTAGGCGCTTCCTTGCGCAGGCTTTGTGCAAAGGGATTAGGGCGATAGTTCAACTCCTTGGCCAACTGTTTTACCTTCAGGGTCATTTCCTCGCCCACCTCGTGACTATTGCGCAAAGCTCTCGACACGGTAGCGATACTCACGCCTAAGCGGTCGGCTAGGTCTTTAAGAGATGTTCTTCTTTGTTTCATTATTATATACTCTTTCTATACTGGGGAGATGCTCTTGCCGAGTTTCGCTCCTGACTATACTTTTTTTGACTGTTTGAGGACTATTCCCCAATTAACTGCAAAGTTAACAATTTTCTCTAAAGTTGCAAACGTTTACGTGATTATTTTCTCTGAAAAGTAGGTATTTTTGTGAAAATACTCGTAATTTTGCACTCGAAAGTAATGAATAGTTGATAATAAGTTAGTTAGAAACAAAAAGGCTTCGGACTGTCGGGAGACAATCTGAAGCCTTATTTTTTGGGGCATTTCTATCTTTTCTTTGGGGAATTTTCTATATTTTCACACTCCATATCCGAATATTATATGTAGTATTCGGCAGAATCTACGAGACCTGCGCGCAGCGCATACTTAGTAGCCTCGTGTACATTGTTTACACCTAGCTTACGGAAGATATTCTTGCGATGAGTGTTGACGGTATGAAAGCTTGAGAACCTCTTTTCGGCGATTTCCCTGGTAGTCATGCCTAGGGCGATATCCTTCAGCACCTCGGTCTCTGTCTTGGTAAGCTTTATCTTTTCCTCTACGTCTTGCTGGGGCGAGAGCAGCACCTCCATCATTCGCTGGCATACAAAGCGGTTGCCTGACATGCTGAAGCGAATGGCCTCCTTGATTTCCATCATTTGGCTTTCCTTCAGCAGGATGCTAAACTGGCGACTGCTGGCTGTAAGTATCCGTACGAAATCGGTACTGAGGTCTTCACTGAAGAGTAGCCACCGGGTGTAGGGGAAGCGCTGGTTGAGGATGAGGAGCTCTTCGGCATCATTGATGTCGAAGAGGGTAAAGTCGATGATTACGACCACGTCTTCGTCTTCTCGCAGGGAGAGTACAAGCTCAGCTTTGTCCTCTACGTACTTGGTCTCCACATCTACCCCCAGCTGCTGGATGACATACTGCAGCCCTGCCCTTGTTATGTCTTGTTTGTCTGCTAGCAATATTTTCATACGTTATTTCCTCCTTTTTTTTAGAACGACATCAAGAAGCTCATGCGGATGCCCCACTTACTTACATTGGCGTAGTCCAGGTAGTTGAGACGACGCACATAGTCTACTCCGAAGAACTTGAAGATGTTGTGCACGCCTGCCGCCAGCTCCCAATATGGCGTATTGCCAAAGGTGTAGGAGTTGGTAGGGAACCGGAAGAGGAGGTCATCGCCAGGGTTCTTGCTGGGGTCGTTCTTGTCGGTAAGCTGCCCCCATGCCCCTTTCACTGCCACATATTCGCGCCACTTCAGCTTCTTGATGAGCGGAATGCGATTGAGCAGCTTGCCGTTCATATCCCATGCCACAGACCAGAATACCTGGCGGTCGCTCAGGAACTCCCAGTCCTTCATCATGCTGATGGTAGCCTCTTGTTCAAAGAGGGAGAGGTTGACAGGTGGCTGTATGAGCATGGAGAAGGGCACCTTGTTCCACTGTATCTTGCCCACTACATTGAAGTCCATGTACCCGAAGCTTCCCAGCCACTGGCGCTTGTAGATGCCCAAGCTGGTAAGGTTGCTCTTGTACTGGCCTCCCATCAGCCCGTCGAATCCGATGGTATGCTTCAGGGTAAACTCGGGGCTGTCGAGGTTGATTGGCAAGCGCTGCTGCTTGGTGTTGACATAGGTTACACCAGGATGGTAGTTTACGCTCATGCTGGCCTCGGTGGTACGGATCTTGTTTACCTCGGTTCCATCGCTTACCTTCTTGTAGTGCAGGTTGCCCACGGTGCGATTACTCTGCCAGCGCATGCTGGCATCGAAGCGCAATCCCCAGTCGGTCTCGTAAGTAAAACCTACCTTCTGGCGCTGATAGAGGTACATCTGGTCTTGGGTGGTGGCGCGGAGGGTCATGAAGAAGTTGTCCTTGTTGTGTAGCAAGTTATCGTCGGAGGGCGATGTGATGTCGTGCCCCAGCTCTACGGTAAACTTGCGCATAGGGAACTCGAACGGACTGTTTTTCTTCTTGTTGAGCGAATAAGTGAATACGTGCCCGTAATACCAGTCGTGACTCTTGGTACCATATGCCCCATATCCGTCCCAGAAGATGTGGGGGTTGAGGGCTGCCATGGTACGCCCTGCCAAGCGCAGACGCCAACCGTCTATAAAGTTGTTGGAGATGTAGGTGTTGACCGGACCGAGGTCGAAGATACTTCTATTCTCGCCGTTCTTGTCCTTCTTGTGTGCCACCTCCACATAGTTCTCCATCAAGGCCCTGACACAGAAAATGATATACTTGAACCCCTTGGAGTTTTCCATTCGGTTGATAAAGCTATTCATCGACGATTCGCTCTTGGTAAGATCCACCTGTCGATACTTGTTCCAGTAAGCCTCATCGCGGTTCATGGCGTCCATGTCGTGCCGCACCTTTGCCTTGCCCTTGAAGAGTTGCTTCGGCAGTTCGTCGAAGGCATAGTCTGTGAGTCGGGTGTTGCGCACTATCAGGAGGTCTTGCAGCAGTTTGTTTACGTGCAGTTCGGCTATCATGTCATCCTTCGAGAGCACCCACTCCCCGTTGTCCAGCCGGGTATACTCCTGCTCTATCTTCATATCCTTCACGTAGTTTACATCGCTGTTGTGAGGCATGTAGAGATTACATTTCTTCACATGCAGGGTACTGTCGGCGAGCACGTAGAGTTCGCCCCGGAAGCCGAAGTCTTGCGTATTGGCTGGTATAAACTGCAGGTGGTAGCACAGGTCGCGTTCCACATAGACTGTGTCTTCTATATAATAATGATAGAAGCTGATGGCCGTCTTGCCGATGGGCGATGGGAAGGGGAATTGTAGCAAGCGCACATAGTCGTCGTAGATGTCTACGTCGGTAAACACCTCCTTGAGGGCAGTATTGAGTATCTCGCCCGTCTGTACTACCTGCCCGATACCATTGCTCTGCTGCCCCTTGATGATATCTTTCTCCGTCTTTGGATTTTTGCGATAGATATGCTGCGATACCGTCTCGTCGATGGATACAGGCAGGGTAAGTTTGCCATTGTAGGGCGATGTTTCTACCTGGTCTAACAGATACTGTCGCTTGCTGAAGAACTTGCTCTCCAACTGTTCCTTGGAGATATCGTTGAGCGAGAGCGTTATCTTCTGGTACTTGTCGTACTGGTAATAGTCGTGATTGGTAAGGTCGGTCTGCTTCTTGGCTGCGATGACGCGGCGCATCAGCTCGACGGCAGGATTGTCTTTGCGCTTGTATTTACCTTTTTTCGACTTGACCACCACTTCGCCCAGTTTATGGCTATCGTCCTTGAGCTTTACTTCGATGAAGTTGGTCTTTTCGTCTATCTTCACCGTCTGCGTCTTATAGCTGATGGCACTCACCGTAAGCATCCAGGCTGGATGCTTCTCGATGGTAAACTTGCCCTCGCTATCACTGGATACTGCTATATGATGCCCCTTGTACTGCACGCTGGCGTACGATACGGGAAATCCGTCTTCATCGATAATACGTCCTGTTATCTTCTGCTGAGCCATCATCTGTAGGCAGGAACCTACCAGCAGCATGACCATCAGATACCATTTCTTTAAACCTTTCATACCTTTTATATATAGGGGCACTCCTCAGAGAGGGCGCACCTATTGTCTTTACAATATTAATATTATTTAACTGCACTCTGTAATCCAAGGTGCAAAGTTAAGCATATTCTTCGAGATTTTGCAGAAAACTATTTGCTTATTTAAGTTTTTTATGAGAAAAAGAGACTTTTATATGATTCATTGCTCCTTTTAGGACAATCCGTGAGTCTGCTTTATTTTTGAAGTATCTAGTCTTCTGATAGAAAGTCTTTCAGGTCGAAAAGGCGATGGATAATGGCATCGGGCACCGTCTCGTCTACCTGTTTTTCCTCCCACTGCAACCCCTTAATCCATAGGGTACGACATCCTAGCTGGTGGGCTGGCACGATGTCTTTTCCGTAGGTATCGCCCACTACCAAGACTTGTGTGGCGGGCAGATCGAGGGCACATACGCCTAGGGCGAAGATGGCTGGATTGGGCTTGCGCACACCCACCACTGCCGACTCGATAACCTGCTGGAAGTATTCGTCTATCCCCGCATCCTTGAGCACCTGACAGATGTTGCCGTAGAAGTTGGATACGAGCACCATGGGGTATCCTTGCTGCCTGAGCCACTCCAGCACCTGCTTGTTTTCAGCCAAGAGCTGGCGCGTCTCATCGTCGATGTATCGGGCCATGCGGATGGCTGCCGCCTCGATTTCCTCATCTGTCAGCTGCAGGGTGCTTGCCAATGCAGACTGCTGCTGGGCATCATCCTTGCCCGTAGGCAAGAGCGGTCTGCCTGCCAGGAAAGCCAACTGAAGGGCTATCTTATGGCGTAGGATGTCGAAGAAATGGAAGGCTGGGGTTACGATGGGATTGGCTGCCAAGGCTCGCTCGCCATACACATAAGCAAGGCGGAAGGCAGACTTGTCGATAGACTTGCCTACCTCCCCCTTGCGACCTCCGTCTACGCCGATGGAGAATTTCAGATATCCTTGCCAGATTACCTCCGACCAGTGGTCGCCTCTTGTATCGAGCGTTCCGCCGTAGTCGAACAGGATGCCTTTGATATTGTACTTATTCATTTTTCTTGTCATTTTGCATTTTCTCGTACTCTTGTTGTATGCGAGTCAAGTCTTTGTTGCCCACCTTGATAAGCAGGATGCCAATGGCTATCCATACCAGTTCGCGAATACGGGTGATAAGCCCTGTATACACGCCCAGGGCACCTGTAAGATGCAGTCCGTCTACCGCCAGTGCCAGTCCACCCTCTCTTGCGCCCAACTGCATGGGCGAGAAAAAGATGAGATTGCTGAAGAGCGATGAGAATGCGAGTATCAGTATGCTGTCGGCGATGCTCACGTCGGCGGCAAAGGCTTTCAGTATCATGTATATCTCCAAGCTCTGCAATACCCTTGCCAATACCTCGAAGAGCAGCGAACAGTAGAAGGTGCGCTTGTGCTGCCCATGCAGCAGGGCTATCTGGGAGTCTATCTGCTCTAGGGTTTCGCGTTTCGACTCGGCAAACCTTTTGGCCCATCCTCTTACCAAGGGTATGTGGGTGAGCAGGGCGATGCCCCTCTGTGCCATGCCCGTCTTGTAACCTCTGGCGAAGAAATAGATGCCGAGCAGGCAGAACGCTGCGATGACGGCGAGCATCACGCCCATCGACCAGCCTACCGGATAGAGGGCGATGAAGAGGAATATCGAGAGAAACCAAAACCAGAAATGAGAGAAGATGTGCATCATTACGTAAAGTATTACCGATGATGTAGCCTTGCTCACGCCGGTGTAAGGTTTCAGTTCCATGATGCGGTAAGGTTCGCCGCCCATCAGTCCGCAGGGGGTGGTATAGTTGAGGGCAAATCCGCTCACGGTGAGCTTGTACACTCGCCAGAAGGAGAGCCCCTTCACCCTAGCCTCGTCGGTAATGATGAGCCACCACGAGATGGTATTTACCAAGTATACCACCAGCCATAGCCCCAGTATCAGCGGAAAGTAGATGCCCGCCTGCCTCAGGTAGCGCCAGATGTCGGTATAGTCCATATCCATCGTGCAGAGCATGATGATGATGGCGATGATACCAAACGCCATGAAGAGATTTCTAAACTTGCTGTTCATAGGTATATATATAAATCTGTATATATGAATCTGCCTCTTTCTGACCTTACTGCTTGTAACTGTCGAGCTGGGCCAGTATCTGGCAGCAGAGCTTCTCGTGGCGATAGTGCATGTAGAAATATACCGCCGTGAAGATGACTATCTCGATGCAGAGGTATATCCAGGGCTTGCCCACCAGGAGACTGGCGAAGAGCGTGATGCTGCGCCAATTGAAGGTGAGGAAGTTGGCATACTTCATCAGTGGTAAGCTGCCCTTACGGAAGTCGGCGCGCAAGCTGTCGGGCAACTGCTGCGGATATTTTTCACGGATGGCAGCCTTCAGTTTCTGGAAGCAGGGTGTCTCCTTCTCCTGTGTCAGTGTGTAGTTTTTGTAGAAGAACTGGAAGAACTTCTGCAGGGGCACCTCGCCCCACTTCATCTGCCGGTAGAGTTCTGCCTGCTTGTAGGCATCGTCCATCTCGCTACCCTCCTTGCCCTTGAGGAAGAAGAGGTGTATCTGGCGATAGTAGTCGGCCAGACGGCACTGGCGGGCGTGGCAGAGCAGTCCGCTTACAGCAGCCATCAGCCAGATCCAGATACCCCATTCGGGGGTGAGGCGGATGGCGATGCACGAATAGATGCTGATGTACCATAGGTCGCCGGCCGCCCCGTCGAGGATTCTGCCGAGGGCACTCTTCTGGTTGGTGAGCCGGGCCAGCTGCCCATCGCAACTGTCGTACATGTTTGCCCATACGAGCAGGAGGATGCCGATGAGATTGATCTTCAGGTCGTCGAATGCGAAACAGACGCCTGCCCCCATTCCCAGGATGATGGAAAGTACGGTTACCACATTGGGGGTAACATGGAGCATGCGGAAGAATCTAGCCCACTGATACCCTATCGGGCGATAGAAATAGATGTCGATATGCTCCTCTGTGTCGGCCGACTTCAGAGAAGCTTGAAATTCCTGATTAGCCATTTTTAATTTACTGTTTATGCTTCATTTCATTTATTCTGTCTGATTTCCTGTTCCAGTCGCAAGGCGATGTAGTAGGCAGCCTCGTCGCGACAGGGTGCAAAGCTGGGCCAGTCGTTGAAATCGATGATCTTTACGCTGCCGTCCTGCCCCACGATGCAGTCGCCGCCGTATACAGGCACGCCAAGCAGCTTGGCAGCCTTGTCGGCATCCTGCTTCAGTAGGTTCTCGTCGAAAGGCAAGCCCACGGCGTCTCCATTGATTGCCTCCAGCCCAAACTTAGACCGATGGCCGCACTTGGAGGGGTAGAACCAGTAGAAGAAGCTGGTACCCTCTACGCCATAAAACTTGATGAGGTCGCCCCTCAGGTGCTCGTTGAGCACCACCGTTTTTACGCCTCTGTTCCAGAATTCAGCCAGCATTCTGCTAGCCAACTGCATCGTCTCGGCATAGCATGTATCCTCCTTCTGCTGTGCGCAACCGTCGCCTCGTTTCAGCCAGCAGGGATAGTCGATGACAGGCATCGTAGCTCCATGCTGCAGGATAAAGCTTTCGGGGGTGGGTATGCCGTGTTGCTGGAATATCTCGGTCATCGTAGTGCGCACGCAGTTTCTTACGCCCTGGCTCTTGTTGATGCCTGGCGTCTGCGCCTCGTCGGCTTTCTGCAATACATCGAGTGCTTCATGGCTGCGGGCCATGCTGAAGTATCCCCCCGTAGGGATGGATGCCAGTTGGTCTTCGCCCCTCAGTGTTACCTGGGCGCCGAGGGTCTCCAGTTGTTTTTTTACGGCGAGCATGATGGCAGCGTCATTGTCTACGCAGTTGGGCGAGAACTGGCTGCCTCTGCACACGCCACAGAGACTTTTGCCCTCCAGGGGGTGGATGAAAGCCTCGGCCTT
Organism: bacterium; assembly: GCA_963657075.1. Classification (GTDB taxonomy): domain Bacteria; phylum Bacteroidota; class Bacteroidia; order Bacteroidales; family Bacteroidaceae; genus Prevotella. The sequence continues at coordinate 18,306 of CAVKLF010000022.1, forward strand.
GAGGATGTCTCCCTTGTGGTCTACGTCCAGTATTTTCTCTATCGGGAAAGCCTCCAGGCGCAATCCTTCGGCCACTAGCTGGCGCTGGAAGTTGCGCATGCGGCTCATGCCCTGGTGCATGCAGTGGTCTAGCACATCGAGTGCTTTGTCGCCGAGGCAATAGATGCCGCCGGATATCAGATGATCGCCTGGCTCCTGTTGGTCGTGGAAACCTGTGATGCGAGGCATAGGCTGGCTGCCCGGCTGGCTGGGGGCGTTCTCCCCCACTCCTACCCAGAGCGGTTTTTCATCGTCTACATAGGGGGTGACGGCCATACAGCCGTCTATCTCCTGGGCCGCCTGGAAGTGGCGGATATATTTCTTGAATTCCTCCTCGCGGAAGATGGTGTCTACCGTGGTGAGGCAGAATCGTTCGCCCCTCAGGTAAGGCGACAACGCATGAAAGCTGTGCATGGAGCTGGGGGTGGTCTTCACCACGAGGCGCAGGGGCACGGGCAGCGTCATGCTCTCCAGGTGTTTGCGCACCGCCGTGCTCCATTCGTTGACGATCACCACAATCTCTGTGGCACCGCAATCTACAAAAATGCGCAGCAAGCGCTCTATCATCGGCTCGCCGCACAGGGGTACCAGAGGTTTGGGCTGCGCCACTCCTTCCTGGGAGAGGCGACTGCCTTCGCCTGCTGCTATTACTGCAAATTTCATTGATTTCTGTTTGTTGAGTTCTAAGTTTGGTTATTCATCGGGGGATTTTTCGGGCTGGAGGGGAAGCTTCTACAAGGTCTTCTTGTAGCAGCGGCGGCGGCGATGCTGCTGGCTCTCCAGGTACTCCCACTGGCTCTGTACGCCCTTGTTACTCTCCATCTGCGGCATGGCCTCTGCCCACTTGAATCCGTACCGGCGATACTGCTCGATGAGGTCGGCAAAGATGAGGGCATTGGCTCCCTTGCGCCTGTATTCTGGCAGTACGCCGATGAGCAGGAGGTCTACGGTGTCGGTGGCGTGATGCCTGAGCAGGTGCAGCAGCCTGATCCATCCTGTGGGCCAGAGCTTGCCTGTCTTGATGCGCTGCAAGGTATCGGTGAAGGAGGGGAAGGAGATGCCGAAGCCTACGAGTTTGTCGCCTGCACTGCCGTCCACCACGCCGGTAACCAGGTTGAGGTCTGCCTTCTTGATGTAGGAGTCGATGTACTGGTCTATCTGTGCCTCGGTGAGCTGCTGGAAGTCATAGAGGTCTTTATAGGTCTCGTTGAGGATGCGGAATATCTCCCTGCCCATGCCTCCCTGCACTAGTTCTCTGGAGGTGAACTTGCGGGCGTGCAGATGATACCTCTTTTCTATCATCTCGGCTGTCTTGGCAAACTTGGGTGGGGTTACCTGTGGCACCTTCAGACGGTATTCCAGCCAGTCGTTGTCCTTCTCGTAGCCCATGTGCTCCATGTGCTCGGGATAGTAGGGATAGTTATAGTTTACGTACATGGTGGATTTTTCCTGGAAGCCCTCGATGAGCATGCCCTCGCGGTCCATGTCGGTGAAGCCCAGCGGGCCTACTATCTCGTCCATGCCCTTCTGCCTGCCCCATGCGGCCACGGCATCGAGCAGCTGGGCAGACACTGCCCTGTCGTCGGTGAAATCGAACCATCCGAAGCGTACCTGTCTCTTGCCCCAGTCTTGGTTGGCTCGATGATTGATGATGCCTGCGATGCGCCCCACCACGTGCTTTTGACTGTCTACTGCGATGAAGTACTGCGCCTCACAAAACTGGAAGGCTGGGTTTTTCCGGGGGCTCAGTGTATTCATTTCGTCAAACTTCAAGAATGGCACTGCGTACTGATTGTCCTTATACAGGTCATAATAGAACTGTATGAATGCCTTCAGGCCCTTCTTGGTCGTTATCGGGATAATTGTTATTTCGCTCATCCGTATATTTTTATATATATTATTTTTTACCCTTTTGCTTTTTTACCTTTATAAAAACTTTGCAAAAGTACGATTATTTTTTGGAAAACACAACTTTTCGGCTCATTTATTTACCACCCATATAGCCATTCATACCACAAAATGTACGATTTTTCTCTATTTCCTTTGGATTTTCTGCGATTTGCCGTACCTTTGCACGCATGAAAGCTAAGAGAGACAACTATACCTTCCTCACCCATGCCCCCATCCACCGGGTGATACTCACGATGGCCGTACCCACCATCATCAGCATGCTGTCGACGAGCATGTACAATCTCGCCGACACCTATTTCGTAGGCAGCATCAATACCCAGAGCGTGGCTGCCGTAGGCATCTCCTTCTCGGTGATGTCGGTAATACAGGCTGTGGGGTTCTTCTTCGGTCACGGTTCGGGCAATTACATCTCGCGCAAGCTGGGTGCCAGAGAGCACGAGCTGGCTGGCAAGATGGCTGCCACGGGCTTCGTATGGAGTTTTCTGGCGGGTCTTCTCATCGCCATATTGGGGCACGTATGGCTCACTCCGCTATGCGTGTGTCTAGGCTCTACCCCTACCATTCTGCCCTATGCCGAGCGATACCTGGGCATCATCCTGCTGGGTGCGCCCTTCATGACGGTGTCGCTCACGCTCAATAATCAGATGCGTTTCCAGGGCAATGCGGCTTATGCGATGAAGGGCATCCTCTCGGGGGTATTGCTCAATCTTGTGCTTGCCCCTCTGCTCATCCTCTACTTCGCCCTGGGCATTACGGGGGCTGCCGTAGCCACCCTCGTCAGCCAGACCTTCGGCTGCTGCATGCTCATCATCATGAGCCGCAGGGGACAGAATATCCGCATCCGCCTGACTAGCTTTACGCCCAGCTGGGCTTTTGCCAAGGAAATTGTGTTTGGCGGCACGCCCTCGCTCTCACGCCAGGGGCTGGGCAGCATCTCCACGCTGATGCTCAATGTGGCAGCTGGTGCCTATGGAGATGCGGCGATCGCGGGCATGAGCATCGTTACCCGTATCTCCTTCTTTATCTATGCCGTGGTCATCGGCCTGGGACAGGGATTTCAACCGCTCTGCGGATTCTGCTATGGTGCTAAATTATATCGTAGGGTAAGGGATGCCTTTTTCTTCTGCATCAAGTGTGGTACGGTGTTTCTGAGTATCTGCGCGGTGGTAAGCTTTCTGTTTTCCGAGTCGATTATCGAGCTTTTCCGCAGCGACCCTGCGGTAGTTAGTGTGGGTGCGGTAGCCTTGCGCTGGCAGGTTATCAGTTACCCACTGGTGTCTACCATCGTGCTCACCAATATGCTGATGCAGACTATCCGCAAGCCTATCCGTGCCAATCTGGTGGCGGCTGCCCGTAGCGGTCTTTTCTTTATCCCGCTCATCTACATCCTGCCCTACTTCTTCGGACTGCTGGGGGTGGAGATGTGCCAGGCATGGGCAGATATCTGCTCCTTCTCTATCGCCGTGCCAATCGCCTGGAGCGCACTGAGGGACATGAGGAGGGAAAAGATGGTTTCGAAAAAGTCCGCACACCGCACAAATACGCCATAATACGGGACACTTCAAAAGTGTGTGGAATGGAAGTTTTAGCGACAAGAAAACCACTCACGTGTGGGGAGTTGCGATTTGTGCCTTAGGTGGGCGTAACATGGCCCTTTCTAGGGCATATTTTTGCCCCTTTAAGAGCAAAAATATGCCGTACTGAGGCAACAATCACAACGTCGGGACGTTGCGCTAGAAGTGTCGGGACACAGATAAATACTGGGACCACAGAAAAAGAGTTTGTGTGAAAAGACCGCACACCGCACTAAAACGCTATATTCTACTGATTATAAATGCATTACAGCAGTGCGGTGTATCTTTAACACCGCACAAAGACCACACTACACCGCACACATATCGCAAACTCGATGCCAAGAAAGATAAAAGCGAAAGCAGTGTGGTATAGTGTGGTCTACGTGCGGTGTTGCAGCAACACCGCACAGGCACAAACTACCTGAAACATAACGCGTTACGATATATTCAGTGCGGTGTGCGGTCAAAATGAGCAAATGCTCTCAGATTACAGTTAAGCCGAGAGGATGTAAAACAAACTATCAGCCTAAGATAGACTGCCTATCTCTGGCAGATAGTCTGCCTGTCCTAGTCAGACAGTCTGTCTAACATCGTCACACAAGCTTAAAAAGTCCCTTGCCAGGGATTACAAATCCCCGAGAACTTTTTTCTGCCTAGTAATAGTAAAAAAATAAGTTAGTACAGTCTTTTATGTTGTCTCTTATTGTCTCTGTTGTCGTAAAATACAAAAGCTCTATTGGCGTAACATTTGATTGGTTACGACTATGATTTGATAGGTTTACGACAACAGAGACAAAAAGAGACAACAGGAGATGAGACTAAGATGTACCAAGTTATTTTTTTATCATCCCCTAACGGGCGAAAAAAAACTTTTTACCTTTTTACTCTTTTACCTTTTTACCTTTTAAAATTCCTTTTTACCTTTTAAAAATCCTTTTTACCTCTATTTTTTTCGCCAAGTTGAAACTTTTTAGTAATTTTGCAGTTCGAAAAGCCGAGGGAGGGGGACAGTAACATGCTGCTTCTACCCATACGATCAAAAAAATCACAAGGGAGACTCAAAAGAAACAATGGGAAAAGCGAAATATTACATCGGACTAGACGTAGGATCCACTACCGCCAAGATAGCCGTCATCGACGAGCAAGAACATCTCGTATTTAGCCGATACGAGCGCCACAACGCCCACGTAAGCGAACTGGTAACCCGCTATCTGGACGAGATAAAACACACGCTCGATACACCGGGAAACGACACTCCCGTGCATCTTTGCGTAACGGGTAGCGTAGGGATGGCCACAGCCGAACAGCTGCAAGCGGAATTTGTGCAAGAGGTGGTGGCAGCCAGCATCTACGCCCGAAACGCACACCCCGAGGCGAAGGCACTCATCGACATCGGCGGAGAGGACGCCAAGGTGGTATTCTTCAAGGAAAACGGCGGCACAGAACTGCGCATGAACGGCAACTGCGCCGGAGGCACGGGAGCTTTCATCGACCAGATGAGCGTGCTGATGGGCGTAGACAATCAGCAGATGAGCCATCTGGCGATGAAAGCCCAGCACGTCTACCCGATGGCGGCTCGATGCGGCGTATTCGCCAAGACCGACATCCAAAACCTCATGGCCCGCAACCTGCCCGAGGAGGATATCGCAGCCAGCATCTTCCATAGCATCGCCGTGCAGACGGTGGTAACGCTCTCCCATGGTATCGACTTCCAGGCTCCCATCCTGCTCTGCGGCGGTCCGCTCACCTTCCTCCCCGCACTTCGCAAGGCTTTCTGCGACTATATGAAGCTAGCCCCCGAAGACTTTATCGTATCAGAACACAGCAATCTGATACCCGCACTCGGTTGCGCCTACCGAGCCAAGAAGGCTGCGAATTGTAGCACCCTGAGCAAACTCAAGAACCGGCTAAACATAGACACAGGCGCCGTATGGCACAGCAGCTTGCAGCCCCTCTTCAAGAACGAGGAAGAACACCGGCAGTGGCTCCAGCAGAAGGCTCGCTTCGCCACGGAAACCAAGCCCATGCTAAAGGGCAAGCAACGCATCGTCATCGGCATCGACTCAGGATCTACCACGACGAAAATCATCGCCGTGAGACTGAATTCGCAAGAAATAAAACAATCCGTGTGCGACAAAGACATCGTATTCACAAACTACCGACTGAACCTGGGGAACCCCATCAAGGCGGCTGCCGACGGACTGAACGCCCTGAAACAGGAAGCTGCCCTCAGAGGAGCGGAGCTGGAGATAGTGGGCAGTTGCAGCACCGGCTACGGCGAAGAACTGATCAAGGCGGCATTCGGGCTAGACAGCGGCATCATCGAGACCATGGCTCACGAACGGGCGGCGGCAGCGCTGATGCCCGACGTAAGCTTTATCCTCGACATCGGCGGACAAGACATGAAGGCTATCTTCGTAGAGAAAGGGGCTGTGGTACGCATGGAGCTGAACGAGGCTTGCTCGTCGGGCTGCGGCACCTTTATCCAGACTTTCGCCAATAACCTGGGCTACTCGGTGGGCGACTTCGCCGAGTTGGCCTGCCAGTCGAAGGCACCCTGCGACCTGGGTACCCGCTGCACCGTCTTCATGAATTCGAAGGTGAAGCAAGTACTCCGCGAGGGGGCCTCGGTGGCCGACATCTCAGCAGGCATCTCTTACTCCGTCATCAAGAATTGCTTCTACAAGGTGCTCAAGCTACACGGGCACGAGAACCTGGGAAAGAAAATAGTAGTACAGGGCGGCACGATGAGAAACGATGCCGTGGTAAGAGCCTTCGAACTGATAACGGGTACCGAGGTGGCCCGATCGAACATGCCCGAACTGATGGGCGCCTATGGCTGCGCCCTGCACGCTGCGGCTGCATTGCCGCAGCTGGCAGATAACGCAGGCCCTAGCCTCGCTACCAAGGCGCGGTCTATCGACCACCTGCTCAGCCTTGCCCACTACGAAACGAAGCAGCTGCAGTGCAAGGGCTGCGAAAACCACTGCTACGTATCGCGCTACACATTTGCCGGCGGCAATCACTTTTACTCGGGTAACAAGTGTGAGCGAGTATTCAGCAACAAAGGCGAGGGCGAAACTAAGGGCGAAGACGTATACACCTACAAGTACCACCTGCTCTTCGATAGGCCTACAAGGCACGACGGCAGCACATCCTGTCATCCGTCCACCACTCACACACAGGCGGTGGGCATCCCCCGCATCCTCAACATGTACGAGGAGTATCCCTTCTGGAATGCCTTGCTCCGTGCGGCTGGTTTTGACATCATCCTCTCCTCAGAGTCTACCTTCCAAAAATACGAGGGTGCCCTGAATACGGTGATGAGCGACAACATCTGTTTTCCAGCCAAGTTGGCGCACTGCCATCTGAAAGAGCTGAACGAGAACACGGCGGTGGATCGCATCCTCATGCCCTATGTGGTGTACGAGCACAACGACGACCCGGAGAACACGCTGAACAGCTACAACTGCCCCGTGGTATCTGGCTATAGCGACGTAATCAAGAGCGTCATCGACCTGAAGAAGCCGCTCGATGCCCCTGTCATCAACTTCGCCAACACGCAGTTGCTGGAGAAGCAAATCATCGACTATCTCAAGGGGCTGGGCATCGACAAAAAGACGGCGAAAGCCGCCCTGCAACAGGCAATCCAGGCGCAAGAGGAATACAGCAAGAATATCAAGGCGAAGAACCAAGAGATACTTGCCGGCACGCAGCGAGCAAGCAAGTTGACCATTCTCCTTGCCGGCCGTCCCTACCATACCGACCCTCTCGTGCAGCACAAACTCTCAGAGATGATAGCCAACCTGGGCGTAGACGTAATCAGCGACGACATAGTGCGCGACACGACCGACATACAGCCCGAGACCTACCTCGTGAAGCAATGGGCCTACATGAACCGCATCATGAAAGCCGCCCAGTGGGCAGCCGAACAAGGCAACAACGTGCATTTCGTGCAGATGACCAGCTTCGGCTGCGGTCCCGACTCGTTTATCCAAGACGAAATCCGCGACATCATGCGTCGCCACGACAAGCCATTCACTCTCCTGAAGATAGACGACGTGAGCAACATCGGAAGCCTCAAGCTCCGTGTGCGCTCGCTCGTGGAGAGCCTCCATGGAGTGAAGAGTGAAGAGGGAAGAACGAAGAATTCAACGGAAGTGAAGAGTGAAGAACGAAGAGTGAAGAATTCAAATGCAGAGTCTTCATCTTCAAAGCAAGAGAATTCTTCACTCTTC
>CAVKLF010000023.1:0-25666 GCA_963657075.1 bacterium
CAGCCTCACAAAGGGCGAATCCCGGTTGCATGAAAAAGACCAACATGGCTGCAAGGAGCATCCATACGGTATCTACTGATAATCCTAAATCCTGTACACTCATAATCTTTTTACTTTTAAGTGTTGTTTTAATTCTGAAAAACTATCTCTCTCCTTCCATTACTTCTCCTGCTCGGCATTATAGAGAGCGATGTCGCCTCTTTCACCTGTGCGGACTCTTACAGTATCCTCCACCGGAATTACAAAGATACGACCATCACCAATCTCGCCTGTGCGGGCAGCCTGCTGGATGGCATTAATAGTTTTTTCTACATTCTTGTCGCGAACGACAACGTTTAGCAATACTCGCTCGATACTGCTGGTGTCGTACATCACACCACGGTAGATACGAGCCTGTCTCATCTTGCCCTCTCCTCTTACATCGTAGTAAGAGAACCACTCGATGTCGGCGGCAAGCAATGCTTCCTTTACATCCTCAAACTTTGTCTTACGGATGATTGCTTCAATCTTTTTCATGTTAATCTCTCCTATAATTTAAATTACATTTTGTTCGTTTTCGGGTGCAAAGGTACGACATTTTGTTAACTTTATCAAACTTTTAATAACTTTTTGCCACGTTATAGTAGAACATATTTCTATTTACCACAATACACAAACACAAAAACGACAATGTGTAAGCAAATAACGTATATTTGCTTACACATTGAAAGATATACCAGAAATCTAGGAATTTCAGTATCTATATTACCATGCAGAGCCTACGGAAATGCCACAAATATGATTGTTTACATCTCCATCAAACTGTACCTTGCCATAAATGGCAGCATAAGCTTCATCCCCTTTTACCCCCTTGGCCTTCATCAAGTCTTTGACAGAGGAACCTATCTGAAAGTACGAGTCGCCAATCTTTACGGCCACACCTGGTGCCACCACAGCGATATGGCAAACCTTACCATCACCATCGGCCATGGCCGTCATCACCTCTTTTCCCTTTAAGGTGAACGAGGCCGTTGTCGTCGTTTCGTCTTCCATGGCGTTGTACTCCGACTTGACCGCCACCTGATCGTACAATCCATTGATGGATTTTGGCAACTTGCTGATGTCTGCTCCTAGCGTTACCTTATCTACGCCATGGTCTGTCATGACGAATTCAGGAGCAGGTGGTGCAGCTGCCTTCTTGACCGTGCCATTCCCTACCGCCGGCACCAAGCCAGAGTTATACTCCTCTTTGCTGACTATCATGACCTTAGCGATGGTAGCTATCTTTTCCCAAGTTTCCACTGGGGTAACTTTGCGCATTCCGCTAACCGCCATGCGCAATGCTACATCTACCTTACCATTGTCTGACCGAAGACTTCCAATCGTCTTCATCACAAGCTGACTGTTCGCATCCAAGAAGAAGGCATAGACTGCCCCAGAGATTTCCCCCGCAGGCTTTGCCTGGAAGTTCACTTGGAGCACCTTGCCAGAGCGGACGTTCGAAATGACGCCATCGGCAAAGGTCGTACCCAACGACTCGGAAGCCTCAAACTTGAAAGCCTTACCTTTATATGCAGCGCCCTCTTCCTCGGCTTTCTTTTCGTACTCCTGCAATTTTACCGCCATTTCACGGGCATCCTCGTTAGACAATTCCTTCTTACTGAATTTATCTTCCATTTCCAAATTGAGTTTGGCCATATCTATATATACATCCATCAGGTCAGCAAAAACACCTTTCTCGCCCGAAACCTCCTCGGAAGCCTGCGGCGCATTCTGGTTATTACCACCGCCACAAGAGACCAAACTCAAACTACTCAGGGCTAGCAGCCCCATCATCATAAAATACTTCTTCATCAATTTAATATTTAGTTATTTTCTGCGATACCTTGTAGGGGTCTTCTTCGTACTGCTGCTCTTTACAGCCTGCTTCTTCACCTCTGGAGCAATCGAAAGATTCATTAATCCAATGTTGAATTTCCAATCCTCGTAAGGATAAACCACCATGAATTGTTGGAGAAAATTGACCGAGGCCGGAACATTCGTAAGATATGCGTCGCATACCACTGGCTGATGAGGCGAGAACTCACTCACGGTATAGAGATTTCCCCCCATTGAGAGACATCGAACAGTCGTCGTACCTATTACCTGCCTCGTCGAAAGAGATGGCGCCCGACTGGGAGAACCTGCACGCGAAAGGAACATCGCCCACATTGGTGAGTACAAATCGAATATGCACCTTGCCGTTTTTCCACTCACTCAGCTTATAGTCGATCTTTAGAAGTGGCAGCTCACTATACTCCAACCCATTGCTACCATCCTGCGTATAAGGAGAGATGGGGAAGTCGCGCCCCGTCACCTGATAGAAATCATCCTCCAGTCCGATATTAGAACCGCGCAAGTCAAACAAGGCGATGCTTTTCGCCGTCTTCGGCACGTCCTCGACCATCACCGAACCATTGACAGTAATGCCAGCCGGTATGGAAACCTGCTGGTGTACGGAGGTCCAATTTTGGTTCATGATATTCACTTGCCCCTTGTGCGCATTGCCCTGGTCATCAACAAAGGCAGATTTGTGCTCGGGTATGTTCTGGCTAGTACCATAGACCACAAACGAAGACTGTTCGCTGGAGACATTCTTCATCTTGAAGTCGATGCGTACATTTCTACCATAACGCTGGCAACTTACCAAATCCACCTTGATTCCTGGGAATCCTGTACTTCTCTTCTGCGGCATCAGCCTTTGCACACCCATAGCCGAGGAGGCCCTTGACGCTTGTCCAAACAAAATGAATGTCAAGAGAACCATCAATAACTTTGCTTTCATAAATCTATTTATGTTTGTGAAACTACGGGGCTGTTTTTGTTTAGAGCGCCCTCGCCCCCGTAGAGCGTTTTTCTGCAAATTTAGCAATATAAAGTGATGAAGGCAAGTTTTCTTTGTACAAACTACTTCGCCCCTGTGCAAAACTATTGTTTTGCACAGGGGCGTTACTGGGGTTTTCCTTAGTATCAAGAGCCATTCCCCACAAAGAGGTTTCATTATTTCCGCATCATATACGGGCGCTCCAGCCCAGACTTGCTGCTTTTCTTATCATGTCAGCAACATTTTGAGCCTGGAGTTTCTGCATGATTCTGCGACGATGAAACTCCACGGTACTGGGCGTAACATAGAGAGCTTGGGCTGTATCGGAGATGGAAAAGCCATTGGCAGTCATGTCGAGCACCTGCCCTTCCCTTTCCGTAAGTCGCGCCGGCTGACGGTGGAGCGTATGTAGTATCCGGCAGAAGGACGTACTATAGTAACCATCCCCCTCCATAACTGCCTCGACGGCCTTCACCAGTTCGTGCGAATCGTCGCTTTTCATCACCACGGCATCCGGGTCGAAGTCCAAGATTTCGCCAGCAGTCCACGGTTCCTCGTGCATGGTATGTATCACGATTCGGCAGCTGGGGTAAGTAGCTCTTATCGTTCTAACAAAGGCCATGCCGCTATCCTGTTTCAGTTCCAGATCGCACACGAGGGCATCCACCTTCCTACTCTGCAAGACACACGTTGCTTCCTGCGTAGTCCTTGCCAGGAAAATCTGCGCCCCGGGGATGGAAACTTGCAATAAAGACTTGATGCCTTCGAGCACCACCTGATGGTCGTCCACTAAAAGTATAGTCATAGACATATTGTTTGATGATTATTCTTATTCTTTACTCGATCTTGTAAGTCAGGTTTACCATGTGCTGTCCCTGTCCACGGGTCACGGTCAGCTTGCCACCTATGCTATTGGCTCTACGTTCGATCGTCTCCATACCGATGCCATCACCATTCACGGAGACTGCCTCGGGAGCATCCGTCTCGTTAAGCACCGTGACAGACACACAGCCATCCTTCGCCTCCATAGATATTTGCAGCGAAGAAGCACCTCCATGCTTGATGGCATTAGCTGCCACTTCCTGAATGATACGATAGGTTTCGTATGCTTGTCTGCTGGAGAGTCTTCCCCAGTCTACTCCTTCGTCGATACGCAGTTCCACCTTACCTTCGATATCGTCATCCAGCATCTGTACATATCCCCTTACAGCCTCCGCGAGAGAAACCTTACCAAAGCGAGGCGGCAAAAGGGCATGCGAAAGATGACGTACCTCTTTCCAGATACTCCTCAACTGCGACTCCGCCTTTTCTCGGTCTGTAGCAAGAAGCAGGGTAACTGCGAAAATATCGTTGCACACACCATCGTGCAGTTCCTTGGCCATACGCTCTCTTTCAGCCTCCAGACCGAGAATATAACTGCGTCGTTCCTGCAACTCAGCCAATTGTCTGGCCACCTTGCGGCGATAAAGCAAAATGCAGATGACAACCATGAGGAAGACTACGAGGATGCCCAGCCACAAGAGGCGGTTGCTCAACTCCAGTTTCTCGCGTTTCACCTGTTCCAGACTCATCTCCTTCTCCAGCGTTTGGTACTTCACAGTAAACTCACTCATATTCTTTTCGAGCTCACTCTGTTTCAGCGAATCCAGCGTTTGGTAGGCAAGAGACATCAGGTTAAACGCCTCATCCTTACGGTTCAGTTTGTTTAGACAGAGAGCCTTCTCCGAGAGCAATCTCTCCTGCGGCATTGCCCGGTTGGTAGCATTGGTGGCCAGCAGGCTGTCCAGCAAGACCAGTTGCTGCTGGTATTTGCCACGCCGCCCCAGCCAATCCGCTTTCACCTCTACAATACCCAGCACACCATTGCTGGTAAGGCTCACCCCTCTCATCACCTCATCTGCGCAAGCCATGTACTGCTCAAGCCGTTTATCATCGCCAAGGGCTACATACGACTTGAGTATCACGCTGAGATATTTCAGTGTGAGCACATTATAATTGGCTTTCCGCACCTCATTCCACAGGGGCAGTACGGCATCGAGAGCCTTTCGGTAAGCTTTGCTTTTCAGATAAATGCCGCCCACATTTGCCCTGGCAGACAGGCGCTCTATGGTATCGTTAGCCTCCAGTGCCGATTTCTCCGCCTTTCGGGCATACGCCAACGCCTCGTCAAATCGTTTTTCCTCAGAATACAAGACAGAAATACAATTATTGAGATAAATCTCGTATTCCGAGTTTTTCTGCTCCACGGCATACTCTATGCCAGCCTTATACTCGATGAGCGCGGAGTCCAATTTCCCTAGACGCCGATAAGCGATACCCAGAGCACCACGCATATTTAGCGTGGCCTCCACGTCTTCTATCCGCTCTGCGGTGTGCAGAGCTTCGTGCCCCGTCTTGATGGCATCTCCCATCCGCCCCATATCAGTCAACGCTACCGCTTTCTCGCTGAGCAACCAGCACAGGGTAGTGTCGGCTGGATGCAGACTGAGGGCACTGTCGGCCAACTGCAAGGCCGCAGACTTATCGCCACTGGCATTTAACTCTGCCACTTGCATCAACAAGGGATAAACGGGATCTCCAGCATCCCGCCGGGAGCGGTTGCCGCAAGACACAAAGGATAACATCAAAAGGAAAAAGGCAATATTCTTATCTATCTGCATACCAAATACTGTCGTTAATAGTTTATAATGCACACTTACAAAAATTTCTACAAATATAGTGAATTTATTTCTATTATGCATAGAAGAACACAAAACGACATGGATATTTAAGAAACATTATCACTTTAGGCAACGTAAAAAATCCGACAAAAGACATCGAAGCATGTCTTTTGCCGGATTCATGTGTTTATCGCTAATTATCTTTCTCGTATACTTATCTTAGTTGCTGTAAGCACTCTCTCCATGCTCGTAAACATCGAGACCTTCCTCCTCTACTCGCTTGTCTACACGGATGCCTACCAACTTATCTACCACCTTATATAATATATAGGTAACTACTGCACTAAAGGCAATGCTCACCACTGTAGCTACGATCTGCACCCAGAGCTGATGCCAATCGCCGTAGAGGGCACCCTCCACACCATCGGCACCGGTAACATACTTGGTGGCAAACACACCGGTAAGGATAGAACCTAAGATACCACCAATACCATGTACACCGAAAGCATCGAGCGCGTCATCGTACTTAAACTTAGCCTTTACTACTGCCACCATGAAGAAGCAAATACAGGTGCTGATAATACCGATAAGGAAAGCACCAAGAATGTCTGTGCTACCTGCAGCAGGAGTAATGGCCACAAGTCCGGCTACAGCACCCGTGCAAGCACCTACCGTAGTAGGCTTCTTGTTGACTACCCAATCGATGAGCATCCAGGTGGTGGCAGCAGCTGCTGTAGCCACGTGAGTCACCATAAAGGCATTGGCAGCCAAACCGTCGGCAGCCAAACCGCTACCAGCATTGAAACCAAACCAACCGAGCCAAAGGAACGACATACCCATGAACACAAAGGTGATATTGTGGGGAGTAATAGGATGTCCGGCACGATAATCATCGCGCTTGCCTACCATCAGCGCCATCACCAAGGCAGCAACACCCGCATTGATGTGTACCACAGTACCGCCAGCGAAGTCGATAGCTCCCATCTCCTGAAGGAAACCGCCGCCCCATACCCAGTGGGCCATAGGCAGATAAGCAATGATAACCCAAAGAACCGTGAAGAGCACATAGCCGCTGAACTTGACGCGCTCAGCGAAAGCACCAAGAATCAAGGCTGGAGTAATCAGGGCAAACATGCACTGGAACATCACGAAGGTGAGTTCGGGGATGCCCGTAGGCTGAATGGTGTCGATGCCAATACCGTGGAGGAAACACTTATCAAAGCCTCCGATGATACAAGCCAAAGGATTGCCGCTATCGGCAAACTGAGTGGAGAAAGCCCAGGAGTAGCCGAAAGCCACCCATATCAAACTCACCACAGCAACGATAAACATCGTCTGCATCAAAATACTGAGAATATTCTTCTGGCGAACCAAACCGCCATAGAAGAGTGCAATACCTGGGATAGACATCAAGAGCACCAAGATGGTGGCTGTTATCATCCACGCTGTGTTACCTGTATCAAGTGTTGTCAAAAATAAACTGCTCATATCTTTTATACCTTTTTAAAAGTGAAGAACGAAGAGTGAAGAACGAAGAATTCATCACCTATGCTAATCATAACATTCAACATTCAATTATTTTTCCTGTTCTGCATTATAGAGTGCGATGTCGCCACGTTCGCCTGTTCGAATGCGCACGGTATCAAGTACGGGGATAACGAAAATACGGCCATCACCCACTTCGCCTGTCTGCGCAGCCTGCTGAATGGCTGCGATGGTGGGTTCCACATTCTTGTCGCGTACCACAATATTGAGCAATACGCGCTCTATACTACTTGTGTCATACATCACACCACGATAAATGCGAGCCTGACGCATTTTACCTTCTCCCCTTACATTATAATAGGAGAACCACTCGATGTCGGCTGCCAAAAGAGCCTTCTTGACATCCTCAAATTTAGACTTGCGGATAATCGCCTCAATCTTTTTCATAAATCTTTAATAATAATATATTAGACACTTTTATTGATTGTACTAAAAATCTGTTACTGTTTTTTGGTTGTTAGGAAAACTAATAAGAAGTTTACATTATGTTCGTTTTCGGCTGCAAAATTAATGCATTTTGTTATATTTAATATCAATCAACAGACATTTTGTTTATTTAAAATTCCAGTTATTTAAGATTCAATACCAAGAAGCCCCGTTACCTTTCAATTTGTAAGAAATCACAAGACCGAACATTACAATCTGAAAGAAGTAATAAAAAAGAGCAAGATATTTGCGATTATATCCTTGCATATTCAAACAAAAAGCCGTACCTTTGCAACCGAAATCAAACAAATAGTCATCGGATAACACGAAAGACTATCAAAAAGTCAAACTTAAAGAACAACAAAACATGAAAGAAACAGTTCATTTCACCAAGATGCATGGGGCTGGAAATGACTACATTTACGTAGACACCACCTTATACAATATACCCGACCCAGAGCGAGCGGCCATAGCATGGAGCGCTTATCACACGGGGATAGGAAGTGACGGACTGGTTCTGATAGGAAAGCCAGAGGATGGCAGAAGGGCAGACTACTCGATGCGCATCTTCAATGCTGACGGTTCGGAAGCGATGATGTGTGGCAACGCAAGCCGTTGTATCGGCAAATACCTTTACGAAAAGGGATTGACCCGTAAAGACACCATCCGACTGGAGACTCTTTCAGGTATCAAGATATTAAGATTGCATATTTCGGATAATGGAAAGGTGGTAGAATCGGTAACTGTCGACATGTTAAAGCCTCGACTAGAAAATAAGGAGCAATTTGTCGCTCCAACCGATTCATCAACTGCCACTACAGAGACTTCCACCCGACGAGCAGTATTGGAAGCCGACGACAGAAAATTTGAGGGAACATTCGTCTGCATGGGCAACCCTCACTTCGTAACCTTCGTAGACGACATCGACACCATCGACATCGCACACTATGGCAAGATTCTCGAAAGAGACAAGGCTTTTCCACAGCGTTGCAACATCGAATTTGCAGAGACGAGAGAAAATAACATAATAAGAACACGAGTTTGGGAAAGAGGAAGCGGCATTACCATGGCATGTGGTACAGGAGCTTGCGCTACAGCCGTAGCCGCCACCCTCACCAACCGTAGTTCTAACAAGAGCGAAATCGTGATGGATGGAGGAACACTCCATATCGAATATAACGAGGAAGACGGACATGTCTACATGACAGGACCTGCAGCTTTCGCATTCGAAGGAGAAATAGAATTACCAGAATAATTCAGAGCAAACTTAAACATAATTAATAAAAGGAGAACAATAATATGGCATTAGTAAACGAACATTTCTTGAAGTTGCCTGGCAACTATCTCTTTGCCGACATAGCAAAGAAAGTTAACGCCTATAAGATTGCACACCCTAAGCAGCGTGTCATCAGCCTAGGCATCGGCGACGTAACCCAACCTCTCTGTCCGGCAGTAATCCAGGCGATGCACAAGGCCGTAGACGAGATGTCTGTACAGGCTTCCTTCAGAGGATATGGTCCTGAGCGCGGTTATGATTTCCTACGTGAAGCTATCATCAAAAACGACTATTTGCCCCGTGGCATTCATCTTGATCCCAACGAGGTTTTTGTGAATGACGGCGCCAAGAGCGACACAGGAAACATTCAGGAAATATTGAGATGGGACAACAACATAGGTGTTACAGACCCTATCTATCCAGTATACATCGACTCCAATGTGATGATAGGTCGTGCAGGTGTATTTGAGAACGGCAAGTGGAGCAACGTAACCTACATGCCTTGCGAGGAGAGCAATAACTTTACCCCTCAGATTCCAGATCATCGCGTAGACATGATCTACCTCTGTTACCCCAACAACCCGACAGGTACAGTCATCACCAAGGAAGAATTAAGGAAATGGGTAAACTACGCCATCAAGAACGAAAGCATCATCCTCTACGATGCGGCTTATGAGGCATACATTCAAGACCCAGAGATACCACACAGCATCTACGAAATTCGCGGAGCTAGAAAAGTGGCCATCGAATTCCATAGCTACTCCAAGACTGCTGGATTTACAGGTGTACGATGCGGATACACCATCGTACCAAAAGACCTGAAAGCAAAGACCTTGAACGGCGAGGAAGTAGCATTGAACCCGATTTGGGATCGTCGCCAATGCACCAAGTTCAATGGTACAAGCTACATCTCTCAGCGTGCAGCAGAGGCCATCTACACACCAGAGGGCAAAGAACAGGTAAAAGCCACCATCGATTATTATATGGAGAATGCCCGCATCATGAGAGAGCACTTGCAAAAACTCGGTTTGCGAGTATATGGCGGAGAGAATGCCCCATATATTTGGGTCAAGACTCCTAACGACACACCAAGCTGGAAGTTCTTCGAAGAGATGCTTTACGGAGCCAGCGTAGTCTGCACCCCAGGTGTAGGTTTCGGTCCTTCAGGCGAAGGTTACATCCGACTCACGGCCTTTGGCGAGAGAGAGGATTGCCAGGAAGCAATGGAAAGAATCGCAAAATGGTTTGGAAAATAAAAGGTGTGAAGAACGAAGAGTGGAGAGTGAAAAATCCAATAGTGACTCCAGCTCGCAACTCGGAAGGTCTTCATCAATAAAAAGGAAAAAGAACAAAGAAAAATATGTATCACGAAGAAACGAAGCGAAAAGAGAATAGAAGGCAATCGGAATCTTCACTCTTCACTCTTCACTCTTCACAAAACAAAAAATAAGGTATGAGCAACTTAAGATTTGAAGCTGTTTCAGAGGCTTCCAAGAGAAAGCCTGTTGAGGTAACCGCTCCAAGCGAGCGACCAAGTGAATTCTTTGGTAAGAAAGTATTCAACCGCCAGAAGATGTACAAATATCTTCCAGCTGATGTTTACGAGAAACTCGTAGACGTAATCGACAATGGTGCACGTCTAGACCGCAACATTGCCAATGCTGTTGCCAAAGGCATCAAGCAGTGGGCAGACGAGAACGGTGTAACACACTACACACACTGGTTCCAGCCATTGACAGAAGGTACTGCCGAGAAGCACGATAGCTTCATCGAGCACGATGGCAAGGGTGGTATGATAGAGGAGTTCTCAGGCAAGTTGCTCGTACAGCAGGAGCCAGACGCTTCTTCTTTCCCTTCAGGTGGTATCCGCTCTACCTTCGAGGCTCGCGGTTACTCTGCATGGGATCCAACATCGCCTGTGTTTATCATCGACGATACCCTCTGCATCCCTACCGTATTCATCTCATACACAGGTGAGGCTCTCGACTACAAGGCTCCATTGCTCCGTGCTTTGCACGCTGTTAACGTGGCTGCCACAGAAGTTTGCCACTACTTCAATCCTGATGTAAAGAAGGTAATCTCCAACCTCGGTTGGGAGCAGGAGTACTTCTTGGTAGACGAGTCTCTCTACGCTGCACGTCCTGACTTGATGTTGACTGGCCGCACCTTGATGGGTCACGACTCAGCCAAGAACCAGCAGATGGACGACCACTACTTTGGTGCCATCCCAGAGCGCGTACAGGCCTTCATGAAAGACTTTGAGATCCAGGCTCTCGAACTTGGTATCCCTTGCAAGACTCGTCACAACGAGGTAGCACCTAACCAGTTTGAGGTAGCACCTATCTTCGAGGAGACCAACCTCGCCGTAGACCACAACATGCTTCTCATGAGCTTGATGAAGAAGGTGGCTCGCCACCATGGTTTCCGTGCCCTCTTGCACGAAAAACCATTCGCAGGCATCAATGGTTCTGGTAAGCACAACAACTGGAGTCTCGCCACAGATACAGGCATCTTGCTCCATGGTCCTGGCAAGACACCAGAAGACAACCTCCGCTTTGTAGTATTCATCGTAGAGACATTGATGGGTGTATACAAGCACAATGGTTTGCTCAAGGCTTCTATCATGAGTGCAACCAACGCTCATCGTCTGGGTGCAAACGAGGCACCTCCAGCAATCATCTCTTCATTCCTCGGCAAGCAGCTTACCGAGCTCCTCGACCACATCGAGAAGGCCGACAAGGAAGAACTCTTTACCGTAGCTGGTAAGCAGGGCATGAAGTTGGATATTCCTGAGATTCCTGAGTTGATGATCGATAACACCGACCGTAACCGTACTTCTCCATTCGCCTTCACAGGTAACCGTTTCGAGTTCCGTGCTGTAGGTTCTGAGGCTAACTGTGCATCTGCGATGATCGTTTTGAACACAGCTGTTGCTGAAGCATTGACCGATTTCAAGAAGCGCGTAGACGAACTTATCGCCAAGGGTGAGGACAAGACATCTGCTATCATCGACATCGTTCGCCAGGACATCAAGGCTTGCAAGCCAGTTCGTTTCGACGGCAATGGTTATTCAGACGAGTGGGTAGTAGAGGCTCAGAAGCGCGGTTTGGACTGCGAGAAGAGTTGTCCTAAGATTTTCGAGCGTTACCTGGATCCAGCAACTATTAAGATGTTTGAGGATATGGGTGTCATGAAGAAGAACGAGTTGGAAGCTCGCAACGAGGTGAAATGGGAGACCTACACCAAGAAGATTCAGATTGAGGCACGTGTTATGGGCGACCTCTCGATGAACCATATTATCCCTGTGGCAACCCACTACCAGAGCCAGTTGGCAAAGAACGTTCAGAACATGATCGACATCTTCGGTGCCGACGAAGCTAAGAAGTTGGCTGCTCGCAACATCAACATCATCAAGAAGATTGCCGAGCGTACCGAGGAAATCGAGAAGGGCGTAGAGGAGTTGGTAAATGCCCGCAAGGTAGCCAACAAGATCGAAAGCGAGCACGACAAAGCCATCGCTTACCATGATACAGTGGCTCCAAAGATGGAGGAGATTCGTTACCAGATCGACAAGTTGGAGTTGACCGTAGCCGACGAGCTCTGGACATTGCCTAAGTATCGTGAACTTCTGTTCATCAGATAATTTCAGAGACTGAGAATTCAGTTCTATACCGTATTATCTGATAACATCGCTCATCACAAAATGAGCTACTCTTCATCAGATATAAGAATTGAACGATCAATCTATTTCTTTTATTGGTTGTTTAAGTTTGCGCGGAGTGTGGTTGTGAAACTACGCTCCGCTTTTGCTATTTTGTTAGTTTTAGAGGATAATTCTCTAAAAATTAATGCCGTCTACCCCTAAAACACTTCTATTTTTTTGCAAAAAACGAGAAAAAAGTGTAACTTTGCACCATCATTGCAAATATTTAATTACAAAGAACAATCATGTTAAAAAAGTTATTTGGTTTTGACCCAACTCAAAACAAATTGAAGACGGAGATAGTCGCAGGCATCACCACCTTCTTGACAATGGCCTACATTCTGGCTGTCAACCCCAACATCTTCAGTAATTTGGCTTCACAGGGAATGGACACGCATGCCGTGTTCACTGCTACCGCACTGGCAGCCATCGTGGGAACCCTCATCATGGCAGTCTATGCCAAGATGCCGTTTGGTTTGGCGCCAGGCATGGGACTAAACGCCTTTTTCGTATTTACCGTATGCCTCTCCATGGGCTACTCCTGGC
This sequence comes from bacterium, assembly GCA_963657075.1. GTDB lineage: Bacteria > Bacteroidota > Bacteroidia > Bacteroidales > Bacteroidaceae > Prevotella. The sequence continues at coordinate 12,999 of CAVKLF010000023.1, forward strand.
AAATGGCTCTCACGGCGATATTCATAGAAGGTCTCCTCTTCATCATCCTCTCGGTTACGGGAATCCGTACGATGATGGTGGATGCCATCCCCTTGTCGCTGAAACGTGCCATTGGCGTGGGTATCGGCCTCTTCATCGCCTTCGTAGGATTGAAGAACGCAGGTATCATCGCCGACAACGAAGCCACTTTCGTGTCTTTGGGAAAAGTGACCGAAGGTTCGGCTCTGCTGGGCGTTATCGGAATCATCATCACCAGCGTGCTCGTCATCAAGAAAGTGCCGGGCAATTTACTTCTTGGCATCCTTATCACGATGCTCATTGGCATCCCGATGGGAGTTACCAAGTTTACAGGAGTAATGGACGTTCCCCCCACCATATCGCCCATTTTCTGCCACTTTGATTTCTCCAATGTACTTTCACTCGATATGCTCACCATCGTGTTCACCTTCCTGTTTATCGACATATTCGACACAATGGGCACGCTTGTGGGTGTTTGCACCAAAGCAGGCATGATGCGTCCCGACGGCAAGATACACGGCCTCAACAAGGCTTTCATGGCCGATGCCGTGGCTACAGTAGCAGGAGCCTGCTTCGGAACCAGCACCACTACCACATACGTAGAGAGCGCTTCGGGCGTGGCTCAGGGCGGCAGAACAGGTTTAACCGCTTTCGTCACTGCCATCTGCTTTTTGATAGCCCTGTTCTTCGCTCCCCTATTCCTCTCTGTGCCTTCAGCAGCCACTACACCAGTGCTCGTCATTGTAGGCTTGTACATGATGACTCCTATCAAGGACATCGACCTAAATGATTTCGCCGAGGCTATCCCAGCCTTCATCACCATCATCATGATGCCACTGGCTTACAGCATTTCCGATGGAATCCTCTGCGGAATGATCAGCTATGTTGCCATCAACGCCTGCTGCGGACATATCAAGAAGTTGAACCCTATGATGTGGATACTGGCCATCTTGTTTGTTCTGAAATACGTGTTCCTATAGACGAAATCTACACTACGACAACATATAGAAACATTTCAACATGAAATTAAAACTCTCCAAACTATCTTTCACGGGCCAGATTTTTCTGGCCCTCATCCTCTCCATCATCGTGGGATGCCTGATGCAAGGCATCCCAGAGATAGCCAATGATTACATCAAGCCCTTCGGCGTAATCTTCCTCAACTTGCTCAAATTCATCGTGGTGCCCCTGGTGATGCTCTCCATCATCGCTGGCATCATCTCCATGGAGGACATCTCAAAGGTGGGCAAACTCGGCATTCGCGCCCTCATCTACTTCACCCTCACTACCATCGCCGCCATATCGCTGAGCCTTGTGGTTTCCACCTTCCTGAAGGGCTACTTCCCCATCATCAAGTTGCCCGCCCCCGAGAAGGCGATAGAGGTGCATGAATTCACGTTCATGGACCAGATAGTGAATATGTTCCCCTGCAACGCCGTACTGCCCTTCAGTGAGGCCAACATGATGCAAGTCATCGTGATTACCCTCTTCATGGGGTTTGCCATCGTACATGTGGGCGAGAAAGCGAAGCCTGCCAAGGAGATATTGCTGAGTTTCAATGAGATTGTACAGAAAATACTGGGCTACATCTTGAGCCTCGCCCCCATCGGCGTGTTCTGCATGCTCACCCCAGTGGTGGCAGTCAACGGCCCGCAAGTGGTAGGCTCCTACGCCAGCCTCATCGGTGCCGACTACTTCTGTTTTCTGGCACATGCCCTCATCGTCTACTTTCCCTGCGTCTACTTCCTGGGCGGCCTGAGCCCCATCACCTTCTTCCAGAAGATGACTCCCGCCATGATGTTTGCCTTCTCCAGTGCATCAAGCGTGGCCACCATACCATATAATGTAGAATGCACCCGAAAGATGGGAGTGAGAAAGGAAATCAGCGACTTTGTATTGCCGTTGGGTGCCACCATCAACATGGACGGCACTGCCATCTACCTGGGTGTAACGAGCGTGTTCATCGCCACCTGTTGCGGCATGGACCTCTCTATGCAGCAATACATCGCCATTGCGCTGTCTGCCACCATCGCCTCCATCGGCGTACCAGGAGTTCCTGGAGGAGCCTTGGCATTGATGGCCATGGTGTTCGCCTCCGCAGGCATCCCCATCGAGGGCGTAGCAGTGGCTGCAGGCGTAGACCGCCTCGTGGATATGGGACGCACCACCATGTCTATCACTGGCGACGCCTCTTGTGCCGTCTTCCTGCAGCGTTTCAGCAAAGGAATATTCAAGGATTAGGAATCGCCTAAAATCGATAATTCCTGGACTATAAGACACTTATTTATAAAACAATAGAAATATGGACTTCAATATGATAGGCACTGTCTGGGCGCTACTTCCGCCCGTCGTAGCCATCGGACTGGCACTGAAGACGAAAGAGGTTTATTCCTCACTTTTCATCGGCATCATTCTGGGTGCCGTACAATACAGCATTTCCATGGGCACGGGATTCGACGGATTTCTGATACATCTCACCAACCATACCGTGGGAGAAGGCGACGATGCCAAGAGCTATGGTATGATACATTGCCTCTCAGACCCTTGGAATGTGGGCATCCTGGTATTTCTGGTGATACTGGGCAGCATCGTTTCGCTGATGAACAAGGCGGGTGGCTCGGCTGCATTCGGTCGATGGGCCAGCAAACATGTAAAAAGCAAGATGGGCGTACAGATAGCCACCATCTTGCTCGGCATCTTGATATTCATCGACGACTACTTCAACTGTCTCACCGTGGGGTCGGTGATGCGCCCCATCGCCGTACGCAACGGCGTTACCAAAGAGAAGTTAGCCTATCTCATTGACTCTACAGCAGCTCCCATCTGCATCATCTCCCCCATCTCCAGTTGGGCGGCAGCCGTATCGGGATTCGTTTCGGGAGGCGAGAACGGACTGGCCTTGTTCTGCAAGGCTATCCCCTTTAACTTCTATGCTTTCTTCACCATCCTCTTCATGTTTGCCATAGCTTGTCTTGGATTCGACTTCAAGGCGATGAGCAAGTATGACGCCAAACTGCAAAAATGGTATGATGAGACACAGGGCGGCAAGCTAGACGATGTCACTGACACCAAGCTACAGATAGTAGAACACGGTGTGGGAGCCAAAGAAAAGGAAACTAGCAAGCACTGCAAGGGTACAGTAAGCGATCTCGTAGTACCTATCATTATGCTCATCGTACTTTGTACCCTAGGCATGGTGTATTCAGGCGGATTCTTCGACTCATCCAGTGCCAATCACCTAGACTTCGTAAATGCCTTTGCTGCAAGCAATGCCTCTCTAGGACTGGTAATCGGTTCGCTGGCCTCCTTCATTTTCACCATCATCATCTACGTATCTCGCAAGACCTTACCTTTCGACGAGGCAATGAGCAGTCTCATCAAGGGCTTTGAGGCAATGGTGCCCGCCATCCTTATCCTCACCCTGGCATGGACACTGAAGAGCATGACAGATTCGCTTGGCGCAGCCGAGTATGTGTCAGCGATTGTAGCTGGCAGTGCCTCCGGACTCCAGCAGTTACTGCCTGCCATCATCTTCATCGTGGCAGCCCTACTCGCCTTTGCTACGGGTACCAGTTGGGGAACCTTCGGTATCCTGATACCTATCTGCATCTCAGTATTCCCCGACACAGCCCCATTGCGCATCATCTCCATCTCGGCCTGCATGGCAGGAGCAGTATGCGGCGACCACATGTCGCCTATCAGCGATACTACCATCATGGCCAGTGCCGGAGCCGAATGCAAGCACGTACACCATGTATCCTCACAGATGCCTTACGCCCTTACCGTGGCCAGCGTGTCGATACTCACCTTCGTGGTGGCAGGATTCACTCATGGCTTGGGAGTCGTAACCAGCGCTATTATCTCATGGGCAGTGGGCATCGCCCTACTCGCTATTGTACTTGGTTTGCTGAAGAGGAAGAGATAAGAAACTTCTCTATATCCTCCTGTATTCTCTGAAACTCTGGAGAAAACCGGTAAAAGGTATTCTTCTTCATCATCATCTTTACCTTGCCCAAGCTATTCTCATAGCAAGCCATTTCCGTTCGGGCTTGCTCACTGTGGATGGCTTGGTCTCGGATTTCATTCTCACTCTCATTGCGCAACTGGTCGCAGACACTCTGCACCAACGGGCAGACCACTAAGTCAAAGAGATGATGACCCTGCACAAACAAATAGGTATTGTGCTCGTTTACTCCAAGACGGTTGAGATATTCCGCCATACTCGGCAGCTCATCCTTATACGACTTAAATCGACGTTCCAACTTGAGAACCTTCGCCCTCACCTTCTTGCTCAAGCTATCTATTGCACCTTGGGGATTCTGAATGCGGACGGACGGCAAGATGATAATCTTGTCGAACTCCGCCATGTCCAAGTGCATCGACATCTTGCGATAACGTACGCAAAATAGCATGTGCCAGAGGAAGAGCGGCCATATCGTCTGCGAGTAACTATCCATAAAACGTTCGAAGTCGAAGATGTGATGGTCGTTGAGTGTTACCATCACACAGGTTTCGTGCAGTCCCTGGGCGTAGCAGTGATAATTCTCGATGGCATAGGTGTAGGTATGAAAGATATAAGGATTCTCCAATACCTGTTTGGAGGATGCTGTCACGCCCTGTCGTAGATAGTCATAGTCTGCATCCACACAAGCTATCATGTCCTTGCCCACTCCCTTTAGCATACTAGATATGGCAGCCTTCTTGCCACGGTCGAGATGTCGCTCGCGAGTAGGCAGCATAATGTCGAAGGTGCGGGTATCGTCCTCAAACTTTGACAATACGGTGCGCCAGAAGAACACATCATCGTAGCTTTCGACGTAAGCCACTATCTTACGCCGTGCCTTCTTCGGGGTCATCTTGTTGATGGCCCCAAAGTACTGTGAATTGATATTATCGGTTAAGCGTTTACTCATATTTAATGTATAATTTATAATTAATAATGTATAATGACTACTCCGCGATGAATTATACATTATAAATTGTACATTATTAACTACTTAATCGTGATGTCGCTCACATCCGTCACCCGGTCGGTCCATCCATCCATTACCACAGCAGGGCTATGGGTGGTCAAGATGAGCTGAATATTGGGGTTAAGCTGCAAGACCAAGCTGATGAGTTGCTTCTGCCACTCGAAGTGGAGACTAATCTCCGGCTCGTCCATGAAGAGCACATAGGGTTGATTGTCTTCCACAAGCACGGTAAGGAGAATGGCGAGTATCTGTTTTTCGCCTGCCGAAAGTTGGTAAGGCAGGAGTTGCTCGCCCTTTTGGTCGAAGCGTATCTCGTTGGCCGTGCGAACAATGGTCTTACCCGTGTCCTTAAACAAGCCATCTACCATGTCTTGGAAAAGTTTCTTCGGTTCGCTGAGAGCTTGTGCCTTTTGGGCAGCATCGGGCTCACCACCCTGCAAGACGGCGATGATGCGGTTGCCGATGTTCACCTGATAGTCGAGATACTTACGCTGCAACTGGAAGAGTTGCCAGTCTAGTTCGGTAACGAGCGAGAGGTCTATCTTATTGATCATCTCAGCATTCATCAAAGGTCTGTCTACCGAGCGGATCACATCATAGCGTATCCACTTAGCCTCAGCAGGTTCCACCTGCAGATGAACACCCTTGAGCATGTGGCTAGGAAATTCGCCGCCTGCGGCAAGTCCCTTTACCACCTTATTAAGTATCGTACTCTTACCCACGCCATTCACACCACTTAGGATATTAACACGGCGATCGAGGTTCCAAAGAATATGTTTGGTTCCGCTCCAGAGAGATTCGATCTCAATCTGCTTGATATAGTCAGCGTATTTCTGCATAATTATTCAGTTTTAAAGCATTTGGCAAGATATCTTGCCCATGACATGAGATTTCTTACGGCAAATATAATCATTTTCCTCGAAAATTTGTACCTTTGCAGTCGATTTTAAATAAAAATAAGGTAAAATGGATAACAAAAGACCTCTTATCGCCCACTTGTGCCTCTTCTGTTCGGGTGCATTCTGGGGATTGATGGCTCCCGTGGGCAAAGATGCCATGCTGCATGGCATAGACGGCATCGACCTCGTGAGCTTCCGTGTGCTCGGTGGAGCCATACTTTTTTGGCTCACCTCATTCTTCACCAAGAAAGAGCATGTTCCAGTAAAAGACATCTTCATGTTTGCCGCTGCTGGTATCTTTGCACTCGTGTTCAACCAGTGCTCCTATACCATCGGTCTGAACATGACCTCGCCTAGCAACTCCAGCATCATGACCACCTCTATGCCTATCTTCGCCATGATTCTCTCCTTCTTCATCCTCAAGGAGCCTATCACCTGGAAGAAGGCACTCGGCGTGCTGATGGGATGCGCCGGTGCTATCATCATCATCACCACCAGCGCACAGGCTGGCAATGCCAAGGTAGGTAACATCTGGGGCGACCTGCTCTGCATGTCGGCGCAGCTCTCGTTCGCCCTCTATCTGTCACTCTTCAAGAACCTGCTGTCCAAGTACTCGCTCTTCACCATCAACAAGTGGATGTTCCTCTGGGCCACAGTTCTGATATGGCCATTCACCTTCAGCCATGTCATGAGCATCGACTTTGCCAACGTTCCGATGAGTACTTGGTGGGAGTCTGGCTACGTGGTACTCTTCGGCACATACCTTGGCTATATCTGCATGATGATAGGTCAGAAGACGTTGCGTCCTACGGTGGTATCCGTCTACAACTATGTGCAGCCATTGGTATCAGTAACCGTCAGTGTATTGGCAGGTCTTGCCGTATTCAAGGGCATGCAGGCTATCGCCGCCATCCTTGTATTCTCTGGCGTTTGGCTGGTGGTAAAGAGTAAGTCGAAGAGGGATATCGAACACCACGAACACAGCCTGGCTGTGGAAAACAGATAATACTGCGGCGGATTACCCATCTGCCGAAACCCAATCTATAGAGCATATGAACACTTCACTCTCCATGTTTCGCACTTCGCTTACCCACGCTTTCCAAGCCTCGCTCCCCATTATGGCAGGCTACGGATTTCTGGGAATGACGTACGGCATTTACATGCACGAGTTGGGCTTCAACTTCTTGTACCCGATGCTGTTGGCGATGGTGGTATATGCAGGTAGTGCAGAGTTCTTGCTCGGCAATATGCTCTTGGGCAGTTTCCATCCCCTCCAGACATTCCTCATGATATTGATGGTGAATGCCCGCCACCTCTTCTATGGATTGGCGATGCTCGACAAGTACAAGGGGCTGGGATGGAAGAAGTTTTTCCTGGTTTTCGGCATGTCGGACGAGACCTTTGCCTTGACCAGCAACAGCCACGTACCAGAAGGTGTAGACAGAGGCTGGTATCTCTTGTGGATTACTTGGCTCGACGAGACCTATTGGGTGATTGGCGCAACCATCGGTGGTCTGATAGGCCCTTTCCTGAAGTTCGACCTACATGGTCTCGACTTCGTGCTTACCGCCATGTTTACAGCCATATTCGCCGACAACTGGATACGAGAGAAAAATCATACCAGCAGCATCTCGGGTCTGATGATTTGCGGATTGTCGCTCATCATCTTCGGGGCAGAGAGGTTTATCATTCCAAGTATGGTAGTAATCCTCGTATTCCTGACGCTGATGAGAAAGAAGTTGGAGAAAGGAGTGGAAAAATGACAATGCTTTACACCTTATTATATATAGGCCCCGCGCGTCTGCTAGTAAGCAATACCTGCAGTATGCCCCTTTGGCAACAAATAACGCTGGTAGCTGCTGGTGTCTTGGCCACGATGCTCACTCGATTTATCCCCTTCATGGTGTTCCGTCCGGGCAAGCCTACCCCTAAGTATATCATGTACTTAGGAAAGGTTCTCCCTGCATCGGTATTCGCCCTCCTGGTGGTGTATTGCCTGAAGAATATTTCATTCACATCTTCCGATACATTATCAGGTGTGCCCCTCTTCATCGGCATTCCATCCCAAACCATCGCCCAGCTCCTTGGTGTCGCCTTCACCATCCTTATCCACACATGGCGCAAGAGCATGATGTGGTCGATAGCTGCTGGCACCATCTTCTATATGATGCTCATTCGCATCTTATAAAAACAAAATATGATTTTAAATTGATCAAAACAATAAGACAATGAAAAAATTGAAAAAATTTTTATTGATGGCAGTCGTGATGCCTACCATCGCATTCGCTGGCGAAAGCAGCAACCTCGCTCATGAAGAAGTAGCCAACGACACTACCTTCACTGTAAACAACCAAAAAATTGTCATCTCACAAGATGGCGAACAGACCCACGTAAAGGTATTCAAGGAAAATGGTGCAGAAATGCTGAAAGTATCCGAGACTGTATTTACCGACAGTCAAGACGTGGAAAATATCTCTGTCATATCTCCTTTCGAACCTCAGTCGCTTAACAAGCATAAGCGCCGCGTGTCTAGCCACTACCCTACCTTTTTCTTCGGCTGCAGCATGTTGCCAAGTAGCATCGGCAGCATGGGAGGCAATAGCGAGATGCACAACCGCGATTCCAAGTCGTGGGAATGGGGCATTACCTTGACCAGCATCTACTTCCGCCTAACCAAGACCATTTCACTTAGTTCAGCACTCAGCATCGGTCAGGTGCACCACCATTTCAAGGATAATTATGTATTGACTACCCAAGAAGGAATCAGCAGCATGGAGCTGCGTGCAGGAGACAATGGTGAGGAAGTGAAGAAAAGCTACATCAGCTATAATGTGGTACGCTTACCCATCATGATAGAATGGCAAAAGCGCATCGGATGGGATGATGCATTCTTTGCAGTAGGTCCTTCCATAGAATATCGTTGGCGCGAGCACTCTCGTTATTTCATCGGAAAGAGCAAGCACACTGAGACTAGCGACATCAATCTCAATCCATTCGGCATCAATCTAGAGGCTCGTGCAGGCTATGGCTCTATCATGCTCTATGGCCGTATGGGCATCACTCCATTGCTCAAAAAGAGCCAAGCTCCTGAGTGCTACCCATTGACTATCGGGCTTGGATTCCGCCTGTAAAGTTACGTAGTGGTAAACTAGCCCTATCATCTCTCCCATCCTTTCTTTTAGCCGAAGAAAGGATGGGAGTTTTTTATGGGGGAGGACGCCAGCAAAAGTGCATGGGGCGAAAAAGACCACACACCTCACAAAAACGCTATAGTCTACTAATTGTTAGCGCATTACAGCAGTGAGGTGTGATTTTTTAGACCTCACCAAGACCTCACACAATTCGTAAAGTGCCATTTTTTACATAGTTGCATAAGAACTACAAAGTGTATCCCAATGTCAGGTGATAGCTATGGTTCTTGAAATTAAACTGGGGCGATTTATCAAGGAAACCACGAGAATAGCCTAATGTTACAGCATAACGATTGGCATAAACAAACTTTCCTTCTATTAAGCCGCCAACATCCCATCGCTTATAACCATCAAGACGATTGGTATTATGCTGGTAGTTGTTAAAACTGTTCCATTTGAAGCTATTTCCCGACTTTCCATCTGTATTCTCTGTTACACTCTCCTTGATAGATACCATGGAAAATCTTCCATATGCTCCAACAGAAGGAATAAAATGTAACTTCTCACCCAAAGTGAAGTCATACCCAACCTTAACTGGGATTTGAATTGAGACTTCTCTTGAATTTACTGAAGGGAATGCAGTGGTAAGCCCTCCATTATAAAGATAATCTGACATGGCAGTATAGCCACCTGCCGTCATCAAGAAGTCTATTCCTGAAGAATAGACAAACTTCTTGCTTGTTTCATAGGAAACCCCAACACCTACACTTGCACCCACTTTCATCTTTCGGTCTTGGGCTGCATATGATTTTCCGCCCACAAAACCAGACAAATTTGCACCAGTATGTACATCTACTTTGACTCCCTGCTGCGCCATGCTGCACAAAGGGAAGATGCTTGTCATGATAAACAATACTGAAAATACTTTCTTCATCGTCTTATAATTTTATTGAATGTCTATTTTTACAATTTGGGCTTTGCTTTCTAAGCATTTAGGCATGACAAAATTACCAACTTTCTCTGTTATGTCTTTTCCATCTTTATCATGCTCAGAAGTCAAGTCTGACCATACATGGAATTCTCCAGTAAACTTAGCTGCTGTCTGTCTCTTTCCTAAAATGATGTCAAAGCCATTCTTTACTTCCTTTTCGTTATTGAAGATATATCTAGGAAGTCTATTGACAATTGCTTCTTGTCCATATTTACCTGTCCCGAGATAAACAAAGTTGTTGTCAAGATAGGAATCGATGTCATCATCTGTACACGAGAACAGAAGAGGAGCTGTACACATTGCTAAAATTAACTTTTTCATTTACCTTATTTTTTGATGAAACTTAAAATTTTCGAGTGCAAAATTATAATGTTATTTTTGTCTGTACAAGTCCAATCATCATGAGTCGGAGAAATTGAGGCATGAATCCCAACAAATCGCCAATGAATCTTGTCCAGCTACCACCAGAATGCTTCATAGGCAAAAATAGTGGATTCATGGGCGTTTTTTCGTCATTCACGGTGCTTTTATTGACTATCTCGCAAAAAAACACTAAATTTGCACGCAAAAATGAGTAATATGTATAAATATCGTGGTTTTATAAAAAATTGGTTTATCATATCCATCGCCACATGCAGCTTCTCCTATATAATGTGGGGGCTGATGGACTTTGCTACATTCGTGGGTACAGGTCTCACTATCGAAGACTTGTGCTTCGACATTGCATATTGTTCTATTTACACTATGTTCTCGTTATGGATTTCAAATATTTTGGGGAGCATTTTTGTAAAAGATAAAATTAGTCGCCTTCGCTTTGGTGTCCATATACTTCTGCTTCTGATAGCCAACTTCGCCTGGGCTATCGCATTTGAAAATATATTCGATAGTCTTTGGCATGCAGGAAACGATGTTTATTGGGACAGAATATATATATTTAGTCTAATCGCCACATTACTGACAATGGTGAATGCCAGTCTATATTATAGTTCTATCCTCATCAAAAAAGAGAAAGAAAACGTAGTACTTACTAATAATCTTTTGCGACAGCAAACGAACCCACACTTCATATTCAACAGTATCAACACATTGGCAGACTTGATAGAAGAGAATCCAGTGCAAGCTGAAAGTTTCACATTAAAATTCTCCGAAATCTATAGATATGTAGTCACCCATTTGGACGATGAGTCTGTGCCTATACATGAAGAAATTCATTTTGTGAAGAACTATTGTGGGCTTCAAGAGATAAGTTCACCTCATACAATCCATGTGGAAATCACCGAAGAACTAGAAAGGTGCAAGGACAAGACCTTGCCTTTGGCTGTACAAATGATGGTAGAGAATGCAATAAAGCATAACTGCCACACCAAGGAATATCCGCTTTCAGTCTCAATATACCGTCAAAACGAGCATATCATAGTTAGGAATGTATTGAATCCTATAAAGAGTTCTTTACCTACAACTCAAAAGGGACTGGCAAACTTGCGTCAACGTTATAAACAACTCGGAAAGGATCTAATCGTCTGCAACGATGATAAATATTTTGAAGTCAAACTTCCAATCTTATAAACAATGAAAGTTTTAATCATAGAAGATGAAGAGCGTGGTTTTTCAAGACTGAAACGCCTCTTGCAAAACATAGACAACTCTCTGGAGATACAAGGACCGCTGACCACGATGAAGGCAGTCATCGACTATCTGCAAAATCAGCATGATGAGGATATTATCTTTGCAGACATTAAATTGGGCGATGGTGATGTGTTCGAGGCTTTCTTGGAGATAACCCCGACTTCGCCTGTTATATTCACCACAGCTTACAACGAGTATGCCTTGGAGGCATTCAAGAGCAATGGCATCGCTTATCTTCAAAAACCGATATTGCCAGAAGAATTGGAGAAAGCCCTGACAAAGGCCAAAGCCATGTGCAACAAAGACTTTGACTATGCTGCTCTGATGGAGAAAATGGGGATTGCAACAGGCAAGAAATGGAGAGACCATTTCCTTGTACATATCTATGATGGTTTCAAACTTATCAAGGTTGCAGATATAAGTTACTTTTTCTCGGAGAATGGTGTGGTCAGGGCATATCTTAGTAATGGTAATTCTGTAACCATCAACCAATCGTTGAATGACTTGGAACAACAACTGAATCAAGATTCGTTCTTTCGTGTTAACCGACAATATATGGTGAATATCGACAGCATAGACAAACTCACCATTTTTTTCAAATATAAAATGAACATTAGTCTTCATGGTTTCCCAGACTTACGGATAGTGGTTAGTAAAGACAGATTTATACAGTTGAAGAATTGGCTGGACAGATGACCGATGGAAAAAGCAGTAACAGCTACCCAAAGAGTGCTATTACTGCTTTTTTTTTATTTATGCAAGGTATAAACGCGGAGCCGCTTACACATGAAGGCAGTGCAGTGGAGTGTGGTCTCCGTGTGGTGTTGCGACGACACCACACGGAGACCACCTGAAGCACAGCACATTACGATATACTCAGTGAGGTGTGGTCTAAAACAGCTTTCTTGTTGGGAGTAACGATTTGTGCCTCGCGTAGGCACAACATTGCCTATTCGGGGACATTTTTTTGCCCTTGCTGGGGCAAAAAAATGCCGTGGCGAGGCAACAAACACAACGTCGGGGACGTTGT
>CAVKLF010000024.1:0-25574 GCA_963657075.1 bacterium
TAGTGGTCGAACCTTTTTTGACTGCGGATTACAAATCCGCAGGAACGCCTCGCGGAAGTAGAACGCCTCGCGGAAGTAGAACGCCTCGCGGAAGTAGAACGCCTCGCGGGGGAACGCTTGGCGGAAGTAGGCTAGAGTTGTTTCAGCCAAGCCTTGCCTTTTTTTGTGCCAAGCCAGAAGTAGAAAGCGGCAGCCATTACGCCATATCCGCCAATAACAATGATAAATTGTTCCATCTTTTAATATTTTAATCCTTTAATATTTCCATCTTTCCATCTTTCCATATTTCCATCTTCCCATCTTTTAATATTTTAATCTTTTAATCTTTTAATCTTTTAATCTTCCCTAGTCTTCCAGTCTGAGGAAAGCCTTGGGGAGATACTGGATGAGGTCGGTGGCGATGAGGCTCTCTTTGCCTAAGTCCTTGGCGGCGAGGTCGCCGGCCAAACCATGGAGGTACATGCCCAGGCGGCAGGCGTCGGGCTGCTTGTATCCGCGAGCCAGGAGGGCGGTCAGGATGCCGGTGAGCACATCGCCGCTGCCCGCGGTGGCCATGCCACTATTGCCCGTGCTGCAAAACTCAATCTTGCCACTGGGGAGACAGAGGGCGGAGAAATGACCCTTTAAGATGATGTACGCCTGCAAGTGCTGCGCCAGCTCGCTCGCCTTGGCAAGACGCTCGCTGCAACTGCTGATAGGACTGCCCGCCAAGCGGTCGAACTCCTTGGGGTGAGGCGTGAGGACGATGTCCTTGGGCAACTGCTGCATCCAAGCCCTGTGACTCGACAAGATGTTGAGCGCATCAGCATCCACCACGATAGGACAAGTGGCACGGCGCAGTTGGGTAATCAGCGCAATGGCCGTGGTCTCGTTGATGCCCAAGCCCGGCCCGATGCCCATGGCGTGGAAATTCTCCGTCTCCACCGGTTGGCTGAAGATCGTCTCCTCCGCGTCCATCTGCAGCACCGCCTCCGGCACACTGATCTGCATAATCTCATAGTTGCGCTTAGGCGTATGCGTCGTCACCTTGCCCACGCCACTCCTGAGGCACGCCTTGGTAGCCAAAATCGAGGCCCCCGCCATGCCATAGCTGCCGGCGATGATGAGCGCATTGCCCATGCTGCCCTTGTGGGCAAAGTCGTTGCGAGGCATCAAGAGCGGACGGATGTCAGACTCCTCCAGGATGCGGCAACGGCAGTCCGTTTTTTGGATATACTCCTGCGAGAGCCGGATATCGAGCACCTTCAGGCGGCCGATGAACGGCTGGTTGTCCGCCATCATCATCGACAACTTCTTCTGTTGCAGGGTGAGCGTCAGGTCGGCCCGGATGATGTTGGCATGGATATTATACGTATTATCCTCCGTCATCAATCCCGAGGGGATGTCGATGCTCACCACCTGCGCCTGGCTCTGGTTGATATACTTCACCATCGCCGCAAAACCACCCGCCAGCGGCTTGTTGAGTCCACTGCCGAAGAGCCCGTCCACCACCAGCGTGCTGGCATCGAGCTGGGGCGGGTCGAAATTGAGGGTAATCTCCGTAAACTGCTTTACTCGCCGCGCCTCCATGAGCCGTTTCTTATTAGAGGCACAGTCGGCAGAGAGCTTATTGTGCACATTGAAGAGAAACACATTGACCAGATAGCCGTCCTCGCTGAGCATCCGCGCCACGGCGAGCGCATCGCCGCCATTATTGCCCGGTCCGGCGAAGACCACCACCGGCGTACGGCTGTTCCACTCCTCCTCGATGGCGCGGGTAAGCGCCTTCGCCGCCCGCTCCATGAGAGCCAGCGAAGTAATCGGTTCGTGCTCTATCGTGAATTTGTCAAGCTCATGAATCTGAGCGCTCGTGAAAATCTTCATGTCGAAATCAAGTTTAAAAAACGTATCGTTAGGGAAGAGCGCACAGTATAAATCGCTCTTCTAAATGCAAAAGTACTAAAAAAAGGCGGATGAAAGCACGTTGTTTCGTGTTTTTTTCGTAATTTTGCAGAAAATATTATATTTCATCAACTATGGGCGTAGTAAAAATAAAGGATAAGACCTTCAAGACATCGATTCCTGAGGCCGAAATTCTGGAGAAAGTTAAGGTCGTAGCCGACCGTCTCAACAAGGACTATGAGGACAAGACCCCCGTGTTCTTGGCAGTGTTGAATGGCTCGTTTATCTTCGCAGCCGACCTGATGCGAATGATCACCATCCCGAGCGAGATCTCGTTTGTGAAGTATGCCTCTTACGAGGGTACCAGCAGCACGGGCAGCATGAAGACCCTGATGGGGCTGAACGGCGACCTGAAGGGCCGCCACATCGTCATTGTGGAAGACATCGTAGACTCCGGCTTCACCATGGCGCACATGATAGAAGACCTGAAGAAGCTCGGTCCCGCCTCGATAGAGATCTGCTCTCTGCTGGTGAAGCCCGGCAACCTGAAAGTAGACCTCGCCATCAACTACACCGTCATGGAAATCCCCAACGACTTCATCGTAGGCTATGGTCTGGACTATGACCAAGAAGGCCGAAACCTCCGCGACATCTACACGATCGTGGAAGAGTAAGGGGGTGAGCGATGTGGGAGAAGATGTGTGATTATTGTATGGATATTTCCAAGTACTTCCTGACAGCCGTATTTGTTACGATACTGATGGGAGACCTTGGAGATTCACATGGCATTCTTTATCTGATAAGTCTTATCGTAGGAGGATTGCTCTTGGCACTCGCATGGCTCTTTCATGTGAAAGACGAAAAGGAAAAAGAAGCAAAGCGAAAAAAATACACTAAGTTTAAAAATAGGAGGACGTAATATGGATGGAATTATTTTCTTAGGAATGTTTACTGTCATCTTTGGGACAATCTTTGCAATTATGCTATCTCCTTGGGGACAGAAATATATGAAGTAAGTGTAGAACCAACATAAAATTATATATATATTAAGGTAAAAATGAAGAATATCGTAATTTTCGGCGCTCCAGGTGCAGGCAAGGGCACACAGAGCGACAAGTTGATCGAGAAATATGGTCTCGGTCACATTTCTACAGGTGACGTATTGCGCAGCGAGATCAAGAACGGTACAGAGCTGGGCAAGACAGCCAAGGGTTATATCGACAACGGACAGTTGATTCCCGACGAGTTGATGATCGACATCCTCGCCAGCGTA
The DNA here is from genome assembly GCA_963657075.1 of bacterium. GTDB lineage: Bacteria > Bacteroidota > Bacteroidia > Bacteroidales > Bacteroidaceae > Prevotella. The sequence continues at coordinate 3,155 of CAVKLF010000024.1, forward strand.
TACGACAGCTTCGGCAAGGAGCATGCCGGCGTGATCTTCGACGGATTCCCACGCACCACTCCACAGGCTGAGGCCTTGAAAAAAATGCTCGCAGAGCGCGGTCACAAGGTGGCAGCGATGATCGAGTTGGCCGTGCCAGAGGATGAGTTGATGGCACGCTTGATCAACCGTGGTAAGGAAAGCGGTCGCTCTGACGACAACGAGGAGACCATCAAGAAGCGTCTCAACGTATACCATACCCAGACTGCTCCCCTCATCGACTGGTATGAGCAGGAAGGCATCCACCACCACATCGAGGGTCTCGGCACCGTGGAGGAGATCTTCGGAAGAGTGTGCGAGGTGGTAGATAATTTATAATATTTTATTAGGAGTTAAAGTCAGAGGAGTTAAAGTTAAGGAGTTAAAGGAGTTAAAGTTAGAGGAGTTAAAGGAGTTAAGGAGTTAAAGGAGTTAAGACAAATGCCTTGCTGCGATGATTGTGGCTAAGAAATGGACAAAAAGCTATTGTCTTAACTCCTTAACTCCTTAACTCCTTAACTCCAAAAATCTAAAACTCCAAAACTCCTTAACTCCAAAACTCCTTACCTTCTTACCTCCTCTAATTTCTCAATATAAAACAATGGCTGAATCCAATTTCGTAGACTACGTAAAGATACAATGCCGCTCGGGCAAGGGTGGCAAGGGCTCCATGCACCTGCGCCACGTGAAGTACCAACCCAATGGCGGACCAGACGGCGGCGACGGCGGACGTGGAGGAAGCATCTATCTGCGCGGCAACCACAACTACTGGACGCTGCTGCACCTGAAATACCAGCGCCACTTCTTCGCCGAACATGGCGGCAACGGCGGACGAGACAAATGCCACGGCACCGACGGTAAGGACATCTACATCGATGTGCCCTGCGGCACCGTGGTATATAATGCCGAGACCGGCAAGTTTGTATGCGATGTGGCATACGACGGACAAGAAGTGCTGCTGCTGAAGGGCGGCAGGGGCGGACTGGGCAACTTCCAATTCCGTACCTCCACCAACCAGGCTCCACGCTATGCGCAGCCCGGCGAACCGATGCAGGAGATGACCATCATCATGGAACTGAAACTGCTCGCCGACGTGGGACTGGTGGGCTTCCCCAATGCCGGAAAGTCGACCCTGCTGAGTGCCGTGTCGAGTGCAAGACCCAAGATAGCCAACTACCCCTTTACTACGCTGGAACCATCGCTGGGCATCGTGGACTACCGCGACCACCAGAGTTTTGTGATGGCCGACATCCCGGGCATCATCGAGGGAGCGAGCGAAGGAAAGGGGCTCGGACTCCGCTTCCTGCGCCACATCGAGCGCAACTCGCTGTTGCTCTTCATGGTGCCGGGAGATACCGACGACATCAAGAAAGAATATGAGGTGCTGCTGGGCGAGTTGAAAAACTTCAACCCCGAGATGCTGGAGAAGCACAGGGTGCTCGCCATTACCAAGTGCGACCTGCTGGACGAGGAACTCATCGAGATGCTGAAGGAGACACTGCCCGACGACCTGCCGGTGGTCTTCATCTCCTCTGTGACCGGACAGGGCATCCAGGAACTGAAGGACGTGCTCTGGAAGGAACTGAACTCGGAGAGCAACAAACTGCAGGAGATCACTGCCGAGGATACGCTCGTGCATCGTGACAAGGATATGAGCAGATTCCAGCAGGAGTTGGCTGCCGAAGGCGAGGACATCGTGGAATATATCGACGAGGAGGAGATAGAAGATGTGGACGACCTGGACGATTTCGAGTACGAGTAATTTAAGTGAAGAGTGAAGAGGGAAGAGTGAAGAATTTAAGTGAAGAGGGAAGAGTGAAGAGTGAAGAATTCTCTTGCTTTTTTTATTAATGAATATGGTGACGTGTTATCATTTGGCTGATGGAGTCTTGGCTTTTTCGACGACCCGTAAGGGTGGGGGAGTGAGCCGGGGGAAGTATGGCGCATTCAATATCAATGAGTATTGTGGGGATGAGCCTGGAGCCATCGCCGAGAATCGCAGGCTCCTGGCGGAAAGGTTGGGGATTTCTCCCGACCGTATCATCCTGCCCCATCAGGTGCATGGGGTGGAGGTGAGAAGCCTCGACGGTCGCTTCCTCTCGCTCGATGAGGCTGAAAGGAGGGAGGCGCTGGAGGGCGTGGATGCCGTGATGACGGATGTGCCGGGCGTTTGCATCGGGGTATCGACCGCCGACTGCATCCCTGTGCTGCTCTACGACGAGAACCATCATGCCTCCGCTGCCATCCATGCCGGATGGAGGGGGACGGTGAGGCGCATCGCAGAGCATGCCGTGCAACAGATGGTGGAGGCGTATCATACTGACCCCGCTGAGCTGAAGGCCGTGATAGGACCGGGCATCTCGCTGGAGAGTTTTGAGGTGGGCGATGAGGTGTATGAGGCTTTTGATGAAGCTGGGTTCCCGATGGAACGGATAGCCAAGCGACTCGAAAAGTGGCACATCGACCTGAAGCTCTGCAACAAGCTGACGCTGATGCGCTGCGGTGTACCTGATGAAAACATCCAAGACTGCGGCATCTGCACCTATATCCACAGCGATGATTACTTCTCCGCCCGCAAGCTCGGCATCGAGAGCGGGAGAATCTACTCGGGAATATGGAAATATTGAAATATGGAACGATGGGACAACCGCGAGGCGTCCCTGCGGATTTGTAATCCGCAGATAAAAAAGGTTCGACCTATTTGGGCCTGGGGGATTTGTAATCCCCCATCAGCAAGGATGCCACTAGCCGGGAGGCGGATTGCAAATCCGCAGAATAGAGGTTGGGACATTTTTTGACGACGGATTACAAATCCGTCGGAACGCCTCGCAGTAAAATGGAAATATGGAAAGATGAAATATGGGAAAATGGGGTAAGAAAATAGTGACGATGATGGCGGCGGCAGGAGTAGTGGTCTTGTCGCTGAGTAGCTTTATGCCAGCCAAGAACGTATTTACTGCCGCCGAACAGCAGCAGGTGAGCATCGCTACACCCGGGCTCTTTGCCCAAAGTCAAGCATTCAATGTGGACTTTGAGATATTCCGTGGTTCGGAATATTCCTTCCCGCTTCCTGTGGGCAAGGCTAGCTTGGTAAACAATAATAGCGTGATGCGCATCGAAACTGCTAAGGGCGATGCTGTGAAGGTGATGTTTGACGGATATGTTCGTCTGGCTCGTAAGACGGAATCGATGGGAAATGTCATCGTGGTGAGGCATGATAATGGACTGGAAACGGTCTATGCGCAGAATGCTGAGAACCTGGTAAAGGTAGGGGCGCACGTGGAGGCTGGAAAGACCATCGCCATCGTAGGCGGTAAGGATGGCAAAAGCTATTGCGACTTCTCGATCATGGTGAACGGTGCCCGACTGAATCCGGAGACCTTCGTGGAGATGAAGAGTCATAAGTTGCGTCGGCAGACGGTGCAGTTTAGGAAGTCTGGTTCCCGGGTCATCGTTACGGTGGTGGGCGGAAAAGACTCTTCGGCCGGGCGTGAGGCCATCGAGAAAGGAAATGCTGCAAAGGCAACCAACAAGGCGAAAGCCAACAGAGGCTTGACGCTCGACCCTGACGAGGTAAGCGATCCTTTCACAGAATCGAATACCTTCCGGCTAGACCTGGAGAAGATAGCTGAAAAGGCATGGGCTTACCCCTTGCCCGACGCCCATGTAATCAGTCCGTATGGAGGCAAGCGCCGCCATTCGGGTGTAGATCTGAAGACCCGCCCCAACGATGAGATCGTGGCAGCTTTCGATGGCGTGGTAGTAGCCTCAGGACCCTTTGCCGGTTACGGCAACTGCATTCGTATCCGCCACGCCTATGGTTTTGAGACCCTCTACAGTCATCAGAGCAAGAACCTGGTAAAGGTGGGACAGAAGGTAAAGGCTGGCGAAGTAATCGGACTGACAGGTCGTACCGGACGCGCTACTACCGAACACCTGCACTTCGAAATCAAGTTTAGTGACCGTCGCCTCGACCCAGCCATCGTCTTCGACCATGCCAAGCACCAGCTCAAGCCCGTCACCCTGCATCTTACCAAGGGAGGGGGAGTGAGAGTTAAGTGAAGAGTGAAGAGGGAAGAATTTAAGTGAAGAGTGAAGAGGGAAGAGTGAAGAATTCAATACTCCATCTTTCCATCTTTCCATTTTTCCATCTTTCCATCTTTCCATATTACTCGGAGGCGTTCCTGCGGATTTGTAATCCGCAGACAGAAAAGGTTCGACCTATTTGAGTCTGGGGGATTTGTAATCCCCCATCAGCAAGAATGCCTCAAGCTGAGGAAAGCGGAAGAGTGAAGAATTTAAGTGAAGAGTGAAGAGGGAAGAATTTAAGTGAAGAGTGAAGAGTGAAGAGTGAAGAATTCAATACTCCATCTTTCCATTTTTCCATCTTTCCATTTTTCCATATTTCCATATTAAAAACACGAATTTCACGAATAAGGGTAGTCCCAGATGATTCGTGAAATTCGTGTTGTTTGTATTCAAAGAAAAAACGCTTATTTCTTCTTTTGGCTCTTACGGTTGGCACGCTGCTGGCGATACTTCGCCTTCTGGCGAGCAGAGCCGCTGCCGTGCGCCCCCGTAATATACTTCTTTTTCTTGGCCTTGGTCTTCACCTTATCGTCGTCGTCCCTTTTCGGTCCGCCGCCTCCCTTGAAGACCATGCCACCCATGATAATATCGTCAATATCGCTCATACATATAAAGGTATTGAATTCTTCACTCTTCCCTCTTCACTCTTCACTTAAATTCTTCACTCTTCCCTCTTCACTCTTCACTTAATTAGTGGTGGAACAAGCGAACATGGGTAAACGCCATGGCAATGCCGTACTTGTCGCAGGTATCGATCACATTGTCATCGCGGATGCTGCCGCCAGCCTCGGCAATATACTGCACACCACTCTTGTGGGCACGCTCAATGTTGTCGCCGAAGGGGAAGAACGCATCGCTGCCCACAGAGACACCCGTGTTCTTGGCAATCCACTCCTTCTTCTCCTCACGAGTGAGAGGCTCAGGCTTCTCCGTGAAGAACTGCTCCCACACACCATCCTGAAGCACATCCTCCCACTCATCGGAGATGTAGACATTGATGGTATTGTCGCGGTCGGCACGGCGAATCTTCTCCTTGAAAGGCAAGTTCATCACCTTAGGGCACTGGCGGAGCCACCACTCATCAGCCTTGCTGCCAGCCAGACGCGTACAGTGGATACGGCTCTGTTGACCGGCACCGATGCCGATGGCCTGACCATCCTTTACATAGCACACCGAATTGCTCTGCGTATACTTGAGGGTGATAAGCGAGATGATAAGGTCGCGCTTCGCTTCGGCAGTAAAAGTCTTGTTCTTGGTAGGGATATCCTCGAAGAGTGCAGGGTCATCGAGCTTCACCTCGTTGCGTCCCTGCTCGAAGGTAACGCCAAACACCTGCTTGTGCTCGATAGGGGCAGGCTGGTAGTCGGGGTCTATCTGGATGACGCAGTAAGTACCCTTGCGCTTCGCCTTGAGTACCTCGATAGCCTCGGGCGTATAGCCAGGAGCAATGACGCCATCGCTCACCTCGCGCTTGATAAGAAGAGCCGTAGCCTCGTCGCAGACATCGCTGAGCGCCACGAAGTCGCCGTAGGAGCACATGCGGTCGGCACCGCGGGCACGAACATAAGCACAAGCCAAAGGAGAGAGTTCGAAATCTACATCATCGCAGAAGTAAATCTTCTTCAGCGTGTCGCTCAGTGGCAAGCCGATGGCAGCGCCAGCAGGAGAAACGTGTTTGAAACTAGCGGCAGCTGGCATTCCCGTGGCAGCCTTCAGTTCCTTGACCAATTGCCAAGAGTTGAGGGCATCGAGGAAATTGATGTAGCCAGGACGACCGTTGATAACTTCGATGGGCAGTTCCCTATCGTCATCCATATAGATGCGCGAAGGTTTCTGGTTCGGATTGCATCCGTACTTAAGTGCTAATTCTTTCATTATTAGAGGTATTTTTAAAGAATATAGAGCAGGCATAGCTGCTTTTGGTTGCAAAATTACAAAAAAGTGGTGGGTTTCAAGAAAAAATAAGGGAAAAAGTAGCAAAAAAAGCTGATATTTTGCCACTTTCTCTTTTTCTTTTTGTACTTTTGTACTCAAGTAGTATAATACGGTTAGTTTATGAAAAATGATTTGAAACTTCTTACCCATGCGGTAGAGAAGAAAATAGGAAAGAAGATTCATGTAGGCTCTGACTTCGACAAGCTCTCTGCTTTCTTTGTGAAGCATCACCTTTTGATCAGTTCGCAGTCGCTCAAAAAAGTGTGGGGATATATCTCCGGCAAGGAGAAACCATCCCGGGAGACGCTCGACAAGTTGGCCCTGTTTACCGGCTTCCAGAGTTGGGATGACTTTCGCGATGCGCTTCATGGCGACATCGATGGCTTGGCCAATTATGAAGTGGAGGAACAGAAAAAAGGAGACTCAGCCGAGGGCTAAATCTCCTTTTATCTTTTCTTTTGGATTGTCGTACGGAGTGGATTACTCAGCGTTCTTAGCTACAGTCTTCTTCTCAGCGATACGAGCCTTCTTACCAGTAAGGTTACGCAAGTAGTAAAGCTTAGCGCGACGTACCTTACCACGCTTGTTCACCTCGATAGAGTCGATAGCTGGCGACTCGATAGGGAAGATACGCTCTACACCTACTGTACCAGACATCTTGCGAACTGTGAAACGCTTCTTGTCACCGTGACCAGAAATCTTGATAACTACACCACGGTAGAGCTGGATACGCTCCTTTGTACCCTCGACGATTTTGTAAGCGACTGTGATAGTGTCACCTGACTTGAACTCAGGGAACTTCTTGCCGGTTGCAAATGCTTCTTCAGCAACTTTAATCAAATCCATTTTTTGTATAAAATTAAAAATTGTTTGTCGTTCCTGCGCAACATGGACTTGGCAACACTTCTGCCCTGACAACAGCGGTTACGCCGAAAAGCGGGTGCAAAGTTACGACTTTTTCCTTTATCTCGCAAATTTTCAGAGAGTTTATTCATATTTTAATTTGTTTTTTTTGTTTAATTGTCATTTTTGCTGTAACTTTGCACCACTAAATGATAAAATAAAGAGATTATGACAAAACGGAAAATAGTAGCTATGGCCTTGGTTTCTATGGCTTTGATGTCTACGTCTTCAGCCTTTGCCCAGAAGTATAAGGTGGCGAAGGTAGAGCGTACCCGCATTCTCATGGACCAGCGTTGGGATGCCCATCCCGATGCTGAGGCTGCCCAGTTTATCGCCCCTTATAAGAGTAAGGTAGACAGTATCATGGGCCCGGTGGTAGGATCCATCGCCCACGACATGACCCGCCATCGCCCGGAAAGCGAACTGAGCAATCTGCTCTGCGACATCCTCGTATGGGGTGGCAAGGCATTCGGAGAAACACCCATTTTCTCCGTCTACAATATGGGCGGTATCCGCAGCAACCTGGCCAAGGGAAAGATAACCGTGGGAGACGTGAATGATATGGCTCCTTTTGAGAACAAGATCTGTTTCCTGACGCTGACAGGCGAGAAAGTAACCGAACTCTTCCAGCAGATAGCCCATCGGGGAGGAGAGGGGGTGAGCCAAGCCGTGCGCATGGTGATTACCAGGGATGGCAAGCTGAAGAGCGTTACGGTCAACGGCGAACCCATCGACCCCAAGAAGACTTATCGCATAGCCACGCTCGACTATCTCGCCGAGGGCAACGACCAACTCGTAGCCTTCAAGAGCGGTACCGATGTGGTGGCCCCCAAGCAGAAAGAGAACAATGTGCGCTACATCATCATGGACTATTTCCGGGAGAAGATGAAGCAAGGGGAAGTGGTAAGCGCAAAGATAGAAGGGAGATGTGAGGTAATGGATAATGAATAATTGATAATTAATAATTTATAATTATTGGAACGAAGGTTCCCGGGGATTTGTAATCCCCGGCAAGGGAGAAAACAAATGATGAAAAAAATTGCAATATATATAATGATGATATGTTTCTGTGCCGTGAGTGCCATGGCGCAGAAGAAACTGGTGGTGCTCCATACCAACGACACGCATTCTTGCGTGATGCCAATCAATCCTAACCTCGCTGATACGGCGATGGCGAATCGGGGCGGTTATCTGCGCCGTGTGGTGATGGTGAAGGAGGAGCGCAAGGCTGATCCGGACTTGTTGCTTTTTGACAGTGGCGACTTCTCGCAGGGTTCGCCCTACTACTCTCTCTTCAAGGGCGACGTGGAGGTAGGACTGATGAACGAGATGAAGTATGATGCCGCTACCATCGGCAATCATGAGTTTGATTTCGGCATCGACAATATGGTGCGCATCTTCAAAATGGCGAAGTTCCCGATCGTTTGCAGTAACTACGACTTTACGGGTACGCCGCTTGCCGACATCGTAAAACCTTATACCATATTATATAGAAAGGGACTGAAGATTGGCGTCTTCGGACTTTGTCCGGAGTTGGCAGGACTGGTCACTGAGGCCAATTATGGTCCTATCAAGTATCTAGACCCTATCCAGAAAGGGAATGAGATGGCAGCGTACTTGAAGAAAAAGAAAAAATGCGATGTGGTGGTCTGCCTCTCCCATCTGGGTTGGGACATCGATGGTATCGACGATACCGAACTGGTGCCGGGCACCCGCAACATCGACCTCGTGCTGGGCGGCCATAGCCACACATACTTCCAACAACTCGAATACTTGAAGAATCTCGATGGCCAGAATGTGCCCATCGACCAGAACGGCAAGAGTGCCATCTGGGTAGGGAAGATGGTGCTGGATATCGAGAAGAATAAATAACTGTAAGTATTTTCGCTTGAAGTTTTGATATTTTTATTACCTTTGTGTTAAAAAGTCCCTTGGAAAAGTGGTGTGCATTGAATAAAAGTCCCTTGGAAAAGTGGCGTATAACGGATAAAAGTCCCTTGGGAAAGTGGATGAGTGTATTCTAAATCTCTAATATAGAACAGATTATGCTAAAAAGAAAAATCGAAGAGACTCTATTAGCGTGGAAACAAGATTCCAACCATAAGCCAATCGTCATCAAAGGATGTCGTCAATGTGGCAAGACTTTCAGTGTACAGAAATTTGCACAAGATAATTATCAGCATGTTGTTTATCTCAACTTCATGCTCAATCCAGACTATGCCCTAGCTTTCGAGGGTTCCAAGGCTGTGGATGACATTGTTATCAACCTTTCAGCCATGATTTCTGGAAGTGTATTTGAACCTCAACAAACTTGCTTGATTCTTGATGAGATACAAGAATGTCCTGCGGCTCGTACAGCTTTGAAATTTTTCAAGCTAGATGGTCGCTATGATGTCATTTCTACTGGTTCTCTACTAGGAGTAAGAGGATATGGCACACGTTATAATAAAACAAAAGACGAGATTTCAAAGACATCCATACCTGTAGGTTATGAGACCATTGTAGAAATGTACCCATTAGATTTTGAAGAATTTCTTTGGGCAAATGGAATAACACCTCTTGTAATTGATAAAGTGAAAAATTGTCTCACGCAGGAAATTCCTGTGCCCGAGGCTTTGCATCAACGTTTTCGTCAACTCATTCTACAATATACAGTTGTTGGTGGAATGCCAGCTGTCGTCAGTATATTCCAACAAAACCATGACATTGGAAGGGTCTTGACAGAGCAACGCAACATCGTTTCTGAATATGAGGATGACATGGTGAAGTATGCCAATGAAGCCGACAAATCTAAAATCAGGGAATGTTTTGAGTCTATTCCTAAGCAACTTAGCAAAGAGAACAAAAAGTTCCAGTATGCGGTGGTTCGCAAAAACAGCAAAGCCTCTCTGTATAAAGGTAGCTTACAATGGATAGAGGATGCAGGTATCATAAATAGATGCTATAACTTGAATATCACTGAGTTGCCTCTAGACGGGAATTCAATTCCAGAGGCTTTCAAGGTATATATGGCAGATACGGGGCTATTTGTATCTATGTTGGAAGATGGTACCCAGTTTGATATATTGCAAGGTAACCTATATGGTTACAAGGGTGCAATTTTCGAGAACCTGATAGCAGACATTTTCTCCAAGATGAAACGCAAGCTATATTATTTCCGTAAGGAATCTGGGCTAGAAGTTGATTTTGTCATGCGATATAAAGGAGAATGCGTATTGGTGGAAGTGAAAGCTAAAGATGGGAACACAAAAAGCACCAAGACTATTCTAGATCATCCTAGTAAATATCACGTATATCATGCGATTAAATTAGGAGATTATAATGTGGGAAGAAAGGATGCCTTGCTGACCCTTCCCCTTTATATGGCTTTCCTACTTAGAGAAGTTTAAATGTCTCCTGTTTTAGCTATGTTGATAGGATGCTAAATGATGATGGCTGTAGCAACAGATTCTTTACTTTTTCGTTACAATAAGGCTCAGGGGTGGTTGTCCATCCACAGACTATCTCTCCTGAGCCGCAACAACTCGAAGATGTATACCCATATGTTCGAACTTTTGTTACGTTTGAAGGCAAACTACCTTTGGCCTGCGATGTGGAGCAGTAATTTCAATGAGGATGATCCGATGAACCCTTGTCTCGCCGATGAGTATGGCATCGTAATGGGAACCTCGCACCATGAGCCGATGATGCGCTCGCACCATGAGTACCGCAAACGACGTGAGGAAATAGGGCCATGGGATTACATGACCAATCGTGCCAGAATCGATAGCTTCTTCTATGAAGGGATGGAGCGCAACAAGAATTATGAGAACCTCGTCACCATCGGTATGCGTGGTGATGGTGATGTGGCAATGGTGATGATGCGGAGAACATCCAGACCCTCAAGGATGTAATGGCTGGGCAACGTGATATTATCCGCAAGGTATATGGCAAGGAACCATCAGCCATCCCTCAACTTTGGGCAGTCTACACAGAGGTGCAACGTTACTATGATGCTGGCTTGACTGCCCCAGATGATGTAACGCTTCTCTTCTGTGACAACAACTGGGGATATATCCGTCGCATCGGTCCGGAGAGGGAACGTAATCGCAAGGGTGGTCTTGGACTCTATTACCATATCGACATGAATGGAGGTCCTTGGAACGATCGATGGGTGAACACTACGACCATCCCTAAGATGCGTGAGCAGTTGAACTTGGCCTATCAAACAGGCATCGACCGCATTTGGATAATCAATGTGGGCGACTTGAAACCTCGTGAGTCTGCCATTGACTTCATCATGCACTATGCCTGGAACCCTGATAGCATCAAGGCTGGCCAGGAGATGGATTATCTTAAGAACTTTAGTGCCCATGCTTTTGGCGAAGAGAATGCGGTAGAGACTGCCGACTTGATGGCGACATACACCAAGTATAATCTTTGGCGCAAGCCGGAGGTGGAGACCACGGACTACTTTAGCATCGTGAATTATCATGAGGCTGACCGCTTGCTGAAACGATGGCAAGACTTGGCTGACAGGGCAGAGGCTCTCAAGGCGAAAATTCCGGCCGAGGCTCAAGATGCCTACTATCAGTTGGTGTACTATCCAGTGGTGGCATCTGCTGGCGTGGCACAAATCTATATCTATGCCGGTATGAATAAATACTATGCCAAGCAAGGCAGAATCATTGCCAATGACTATGCTGAGAAGGCGCGCCAACTCTTCGAGAAAGACCAGCAGTTGACCGACTATTACAATAATGTAATGGGAAAAGGCAAATGGAAGGGAATGATGCTCGACAAACATATCGGATACAAGGAATGGTTCATGCCTGAGAAGAATATCCTTCCTCCAATGGATACGGTGAGGTTGAAGAACGTCGCAGATTTGGCGGTGGCTCTCGAAGGTTGCGAAACCTTGATGGAAGGGAAGCAAGCTGAAGGAGCGTTGCCAATATTCGAGAACAATGACACGGCAGAGCAATACATAGACCTCTGTAATCGTGGCGAGCATTTGGCTAAATACAAGGTAAAGGCAAGTGCTCAGTGGATTGTCTTAAAGGATGCTTCCTCTTCTCGGCAGGAACGGAGAATTATGGTATCTGTCGACTGGACGCAACTTCCTTTTGGTGCAAGCGAGGGAACAATTAAGGTAAAAGGAAATAAGCAGACTTTTACCATCAATGTGAAGGCGGTTAAAAATGATGTAAAGAGCATCATGGCGTCTAATGATAATATGCTCACCCATATCTCGACAACAGGGGAAATCTCGATTCCAGCTTACGCTTGTAGTTCTCAGATAGCAACCCCAGGTTATCCAAAGTGGACCTATCTTCCTGACTTAGGCCGTGGCCGTGGATGTATGGGAGCTGATACCTATCAATTGACTTCGCAGGAAACACAGGCGAATGCCAAGAAGACTACAGCTTTGGAATACGACTTCTATACAGGCGATAAGGATTCGGCTGTGGTTTGCCTCGGCATTCTTCCTACCCAGGATATTCATCCGGAGAAAGGCTTGAAGATTGGTGTATCTGTAAATGATGGCGAAATTATCGAGATGGATGCCCGAAAGGGATTCGTGGATACCTTTACGGAGTACACACCACAAAACCTGAAGCGCTCAAATGTCTTAACTGCATTGCCAACTTCTAATCGTTCGCTCTATCTGAATGGTGCAGGAAGAGGAATGCGCAGCGAGGTGTTCGACAACCTGCGTTGGCTCGACATTAAGTTGCCTATCACTGTTGGCAAGGTGAATAAACTTAATATTTGGATGATAAGTCCTGAAATTGTATTGGAGCAGATTGTCGTTAATCCAGACAACAGCCGATACTGCTATTTTGGGAAACCCAGCGATAATAATTGATAATACTCAGAAACAATGAATGGTAAGAAAATTGTTGTAACATCTTTGGCTTTAGCTATGCAAAGTATAGCTCTTGCCCAGAATCCTATCGTACAGACCCAACTCACTGGCGACCCAGCACCGATGGTGGATGGGGATCGTATGTATATCTATGCTGGTCATGATGAGGATGGCGCAGATTTCTTTTGGATGAATGAATGGCGTGTATATTCCTCGTCTGATATGGTGAACTGGACAGATCATGGTGCTCCGCTCAACCTCTCGTCTTTCTCTTGGGCAGACGGCAGAGCATGGGCTGCGCAGACCATCGAGCGCAACGGCAAATATTATTGGTATGTTTGTGTCCACTCCAAGTTGAGTGGTGGTATGGCCATCGGTGTGGCTGTGGGCGACTCACCTACAGGTCCCTTCAAGGATGCGATAGGAAGGCCTCTTTTCGACAATGGTAAGTGGGACAACATCGATCCCACCGTCTTCATTGACACCGACGGACAGGCTTATCTCTACTGGGGAAATCCGCATCTTTACTATGCCAAACTCAATGATGACATGGTGAGCTTCAAGAGCGGTGTAAAAGCCAAGGAAAGAGTCGACGAAAAAGGAGAAGTGGGTATGATAACCCAGACTGTCGATGGCTTCGGTGCTCCCGACATCGAGAAACGTGACTCTACCGTGAAATATAGGGATTGCTATACTGAGGGACCTTGGCTCATGAAGCGAGGCAAGAACTACTATATGCTCTATGCCGCAGGTGGTGTGCCAGAGCATATCGCTTACTCCATGAGCAAGAAACCACTTGGACCATGGAAGTATATGGGGGAGATCATGCCGTTGGAGAATACTGGCTCCTTCACCAACCATACAGGTGTCGTTGATTTTAAGGGACATTCTTATTTTGTTTACCATACAGGAAAGTTGGGAGGTGGCTTTGGCAGAAGCGTGGCTATAGAGGAGTTCAAGTACAATGAAGATGGTACTTTCCCTATCATTCATCATACCAAGGAGGGTGTGAATCCTATAGGAACACTCGATCCATATCTGCGCACGGAGGCTGAGACCATCGCTGATAGCAAAGGCTTGAAGTCGGAATGGAATGACGAGACCGGTGTCTATATCTCTGAGATACATTCGGGAGATTATCTCAAGGTTAGGGAAGTGGAGTTCGGTAATGTTGCTCCTCGGCAATTCACGGCTTGTATAGCCAGTGCCTTGCAAGGTGGTTCTCTAGAAATCCATGCAGACCGTCTGGATGGTGAATTGGTAGCAACACTCCCCGTACCTCACACGGGCGGATGGGAGAAATGGCAAACGCTTTCAGTCGCTGTGCAAAAGCCCATCACGGGCAAGCACGACCTCTACTTTGTGTTTACAGGCAACAAGGGTGGCAAACTTTTTACCTTTGATTGGTGGAAGTTTGAAAGATAGATGACGGAAATCAGTTCCATTTGATTTTATTTTTGTATCTTTGTGCCGTTAAAATCTAATAATGAATTGAATATGAAGAGGAAAATGTTTTTTGCAGTATGCCTTGCGGTTATGGCAGGGATGCCAATTGGGGTGGGCGCCCAGTCCTGGTCGTCTGACAATGGCAATGGTACTTATACCAACCCCTTGTTTTACGACGAGTTCTCTGATCCCGACATTATCCGTGTGGGTGAAGACTATTATCTTGCTGGCACTACGATGCACTGTGTGCCCGGGCTGGTGGTGCTTCATTCCAAGGACTTGGTGAATTGGGAGTTCTCTTCCTATTGTTTCGACCGTTTCGATGATTCTGACGACTTCAACCTTCGTAATGGCAAGGAGGCGTATGGCCAGGGTATCTGGGCTCCAGCCATCCGATACCACAATGGCAAGTTTTATATCTTTTCCAACATCAATGGGCATGGCTTGCAGGTCTTTATCTCCGACAGCGCCAAGGGACCTTGGACGCATCACAAGATAGAAGGCGACATCTACGATCTTTCCGTGCTCTTTGATGATGATGGCAAGATTTACGCTATCCATAAATATGGTAATGTAACCGTTACCGAACTCAAGGCAGATCTTAGCGGACCCGTAGAAGGTTCCAGCAAGGTGGTTATCCCTGAGGGCAATGCGATGGGGGAGGGACATCATATCTATAAAATCAATGGCATGTACTATATTCTCTCTGCCGATTATTCTCCGATGGGACGTATGCAGTGTGCCCGGAGCAAGAGTATCTGGGGACCTTACGAAACTTGTGTCATCAGCGAGCGCGAGTCTTTCGGGTATTCTGCGGCCTGGACTACTAACAATGTAGGCTTGGGAAGCAAAGTGCCAGAGGATGGTTTTGCTTTTAAGACAGGCAAACCGGAGGATACTCGTCTCGCCTGTTCTACCATTCATCAAGGTGGAATCGTGCAGGCCCCCGATGGTAAGTGGTGGGGCGTATCTATGCAAGATTTTAATGCCGTAGGTCGCACCACTTGTCTTTCGCCTGTTACTTGGGTAGATGGCTGGCCATACTTCGGCCTGGAGAAGAACCTCGGCCGTTCTCCTCGCACTTGGTTCAAGCCTAACGACATGGTAAAGACTCCCCAGGCTCCATACGATAGATGCGATGATTTTTCAGGCAAGACTTTCAAGCCTGTTTGGCAATGGAGCCATAATCCAGACGACAAGATGTGGTCGCTCAATAAGGAACGAAAGGGTTGGCTTCGACTGCATTCACTGCCTGCCAAACAGTTGCTTTGGGCGAAGAATACTTTGACGCAGCGTGCCATAGGTCCTGTATCCTATACTTCTGTGAAACTCGATGTCTCTCGGTTGAAGAGTGGTGATGAGGCCGGATTGGGAGCTATCAATATGCCATACGCTTCGCTGGGTGTGGCTAAGTCTGCGCAAGGCTTGTTTTTGCGTTGTTATGACCAGCGTGAGAACAAGGAGGTAATGAAGTCTTTGGCTGCATCCTGTAAGGTAGTTTGGCTTCGTCTCCATGGTGATTACGACAAGAGCCAATTACAGTATTCTTATTCTTTGGACGGTAAGAACTGGGAGAATATCGGCGAACAAATCATTTCTTCTTACCAGTTGAAGACCTTCCTGGGGGTGCGTGTGGCTCTCTATGCCTTCAATAAGAATGGTGTGAAAGGTGGTGGGGCCGACTTCGATGATTTTAAGGTGGAAGAACCTATGGCCAACCGTTCTGCTAATCTACCTCTTGGCAAGAAGATACGTTTCTTCAATCTAGTCGATGGCAACTTGATGGATGCCACTCGTCATGGATTGATGCACGATTCGTGGAAAAAGGACGATAAGCGTGCCGATGTTACTTTTGAGGTGGCGGATGCAGGCAATGGTAAGGTGCATCTGAAGACGGCTGATGGGAGGTATGTTTATATCGCTGGAGCAGGTCTCTCAGGCGATGTCCGTTTGACGACGGATGCCGCCAAAGCCGAGGATTTCGTTTGGCAAGACATGCTTTACAACCGCTGTATGCTTCTCTCTCTCAAGACTCAGCGATATGTAGGCAAGCATCCTAAGGATGGTAGTCCTTATTCAGCCGATTTTCAGGGTGCTGATGCTGGCATGAAGAATGGGTGTGTGTTCAGATGGGAAATCGTAGAATAGCAGTTTTATTCAAAGTAAAAAGTGAGGGCTACCATCTTGCTGTGGGCCTTGTTGGCCGACAGCGTGTATGGTAGCATATTTTTGTCTTTTACCTCGTTGGCGTGCTTCTTGTCGTATGCATTGCTGATGCCATACATAAACTTCAATTCTGGTCTGAGCTTGAAGAAGGGAAGGTAAAAGTCGCAACCCATACCCACTTCTAGGTATAGGTCTGTCTTTTTCAGCTTGATATAGTCATCGCCCTTGCCGCTCAGGTTCATCATCGGGTTGATACCTGCCATGATGTAAGGGCGATGGTTATTGAAGCGTTCTGCACCGAATATCAAGTCAAAGGCGCTGGATATGTAGGCAGTCTTCATCTCCTGCTTTTGTTCGATAGGATTACCCACCCCGTCAGTCTCTCGAAAGTTATGGTAGGTGAGATGGCGTGTGCCGAAGTACATAGCAGGAGCTATGCGCAACTGGAAGTGTGTGTTGAGGCGAAACTCGCCTAGTACTCCCACTGTAAACCCCGCATCCCAGCGGTCTTGGTCTACAGTGACACAACCTTCCCGTTCCACGCCGTCGGCATCCAGATAGGTGATGGGACCCACATTGTTGAATTCTATGTCTTGGAAATGTGTGCCTACCAATACTCCGAAGTGGAATGGGCGCAAATCGGTATAAGGGCGGTTCTCTACCGTCCTTTCCTGTGCCTTGCCCTGGAGGCTTGCGCATAGGGTCATGATGATGCAGAATATCTTTAGTCTCATATCTTTATAACGTAAAATAGCGGCTCTTATTGCCTCTTTTGTTATTTCGATAGATTATAAATTAAGCGTTTTTTTGAAAATTCTCATACCTATTTGTAGGTATCTCGAAAAATATTATTATCTTTGCACCATCAAAAGTAGGTAATCGTACCTATGCATATTATACAGAAACATTATTAACATTATAAAAACATTAAGAATTATGGCATACGTAATTGGTGACGATTGTATCGCATGCGGTACATGTATCGATGAGTGTCCATCAGGAGCAATCTCTGAGGGCGACAAGTATTCAATTGATCCAGACTCTTGCACAGAGTGTGGTACTTGTGCAGATGTTTGCCCTAACGAGGCAATCAGTCTTCCATAAAGCGTTTACGGAAGGTTTTTAGTTACATAAAACATGGAGAGCGGTTCTTTCGGGAATCGCTCTTTTCTTTTGTGCGTTTTTTTGTTCATTTCTTTTGTGCCAATACTTATTCAAGCGATGCGATTCATACTTGTGAGCACTAAAAAAGGGTTGAGCTATTTACTTAGCTCAACCCTCAGGTAACTATTAATTATTCTTTTGCTGCTTATGCACCAGGCTGAATGCCAGCCTTCTCAAATGCGTCCTTAGCTATCTTGTTGTTTGGATCCAACTTCAAGAGCTTTTCGAAATAAGGCTTTGCTGTGTCGAAATCCTGCTTGTCGTAGGTGTAGATAAAGCCCATGTATTGGTAAGCCTGCTTCAAGTAGCTGATTTCATCCTCGTCGCACTGCTTTGCCTCCAGTTCGGTGATTACTTCCTGATAAGCTGGGATAGCCTTGTCGTCCAACTCGTTCTGGAAGGCTGTATTACCCTCCTGAAGCTTGGCAAATGGCTTCAAGGTAGGATATTTCTCTGCCAACTTAGCGTACACGCTGATAGCCTTGTCGATGTTTTCAGCCTTCTTGGTAGGATCTTTCTTAGCCTTGTTTACATAGATTTCTGCCAGCTTCATGAAGTCTGTAGGCGCAGCATTGGGATTCTTGTCCATGTACTGCTGGTTGTACTCCAATGCCTTGTCCTCATCGCCCATGGCCTTGTATGCCTCCGAGATGTACTGCAGTGGTTTAGGGTCATCTGCTTTCATCTCCAGTGCCTTCTGATACTGTGTGATGGCCTCGTTGTATTGTTTGTCGCCAGCCAATGCCAAACCATAGTAAGACAAGATACTTGCATTCTTCTTGATGGAGTCTGTCGTCATGATCACATTGGCCTGCTGCAGAGCCACGTCATATTTTTCCAAGTCTACGGCCGAACGAAGAGCCAAGATGCGCATGGCAGCATCCTTAGGATATTTCTGGACGCCTGCATTGCAAAGATTCAAGCTCTCATCCTTCTTGTTGAGAATATATGCAGTGAAAGCATATTCGTAATAGGTGTACTCTTCCAATGTGGCTGGTTTTGCCTTTGAGAAGTACTCGTAAGCCTTCTCATACTGCCCTGCGCTGAAGAAGTTATGACCAGCCTCTGCCTCGATAGGGTAGTTGGGGTTAATCTCTCTCAACTTGTTCAATGCGTCAGCACTGGCTGCTGGGTCAATCTTTCTATATACATTGGAGTAGCTGATATAACCCTGAGGATTCTTAGGGTCCATCGTCATACACTGACCATACCAAGTAGCAGCCTCGCCTCCATTGTCCTGCATGGCATAGATATCGCCCTTGAGGATGTAGGCGTCACCATAGTTCTTAAACTTGGCGATGACAGCATCAGCCACAGCGTTCGCCTGGTCGTAATTCTTGTTCATCGCAAGAATATTGCCCAATGCTACGAGCGCCTTAGGGTCTTTCTTGAACTCTTTCTGGTAATCTTTCAGAGTCTTTTCCAGATCCTTTGCGTTTGCGTTGCCAGCCTTCAAAGTTGTCTCTATTGGCTTCAGCATGTCCTTGTAGTTCACATCCTGTGCCATTGCAGGAGCTGCCAAACCCATGACGAGCAAACCTGCCACTAAATATTTAACTGCTTTCATAATTCTACTTTTATTAAACCTTTTACATTTAATTTGTCCCTTTGACGTATACGCTAATCTATCGTTTAGCCATTTCTTATGGTTTTAGCGTCGCTTTATTTTTGTCTTACTTTATTAGCGTTTTACGTTTACCTTTTTGAAAGTAATGTCGCCTCTGTAGGGGAGGAGTCCTGTCTTGAACAATATCAATTGTCCTCTTGGACTTGTTATGTAATTTGCAAAACTCCAGGGCAAAGCCTTGTGAGGGTCTACTACGATGGCGTAGAGTGTTCTGCAGAATGGGTATCTGCCGTCCAAAAGATATGCCTGGTAGGGTTGCCAACTATTTGAGGGTGTTGCTTTCTCCTTGATGGATACTCGCATCACATGAATGTTCTTCTTGAAAGTAGTGTTGGTAGAGTCTCTGCGGTCGTTCAGCCAGTTAGATCCTATCACACCTATGGATGCCGGATTTTGGTCTACGTAGTCAATGACCTGTTTGCTGGTCTTGGCTGCCATAATCTGTGCTCCCATCTTGGCTCCGTGCAGTATCGAGTCTGTCACGTAGTTGGTGGTAGCAGAACGGGTATTGTCGAAGATAATCTCGATGTCACCTCGTTTCGAACCTGGTACAATGTCGCTCCACTTAGTGGCCTTTCCAGTCAAGATGCGTTTGATGTCGTTTACGGTGATACAAGTGTCCGTATTCTGTTTGTTGACGATAAAAGCCAATCCATCATAACCTATTGGAAAAACGGAAGGGATTACATTGCTTTTAGATTTCAAGTATGCGATTTCGCTGTCTTTCAAATTTCTGGTAGTGAAAAGCAAGGTAGTCTTGAAATCCTTGATCATCTGAAGTCCGGTTACTTCATCAGTATATTTGGGTTTAAGATGAGCATTGGGATACTCAAACTCAAACTGGCTCCTTTCTTCATCGATGACAGGGCTTAGACTTTCGTCAGCCACAAATTCTATCGTGCCTGAAGTAGGAGTGTCCGTTCTACCATCTTTGGCTTTCTTCTCGCCACAAGACGAGAAGAAAGCCATTGATAGTGCTGTTAATCCTATAAAAATATAAGATGTTCTTTTCATTCTATTACTGCAATCTAAATACTACTGGTACAGTATACTTCACACGTACAGCCTGACCATTCTGCTTACCTGGCTTCCACTTAGGCATGCTCTTTACCACACGCTGAGCTTCGCGGTCAAGTGAAGGGTCTACGGAACGAGCTACCTTTACATCAGAGATAGAACCGTCACGCTCTACCACGAATGATACGATAACACGACCCTGTACGCCGTTCTCCTGTGCTACCACAGGATACTTCACATTGCTTGAGAGGTACGACATCAAGGCGCCTTGTCCACCAGGGAATGAAGGCATCTCCTCTACTACGTCAAATACCTTGCTAGCAACTTCAGGTTTGGGAGCTGGTGGTGGAGGTGGTGCTGCTACAGCAATCTCACTTCTTACAGCTTCCACTGTACGGTCCTTCACACCTTCTTTGTCTTCAGCACCGACAGCTACCTTGTCGTCCAGTTTATCCATCTGCTTTACTTGGTTTTCCTCTTTTACGAGTTCATCCTTCTTAATCACAGGTGCAGTAAACTTCTGAGTTTCGCGAGCCACAGGTATCTCCTTCTTAGGTTCTATCTTTGGCTTCACTGGCTCCTTCTTCTTTTCTTCTTTCTTAGCCTGCTCCTGGAGTTTCTGCAACTGCATAGCCTCCAAGTAAGCCTGCTGCTCTTCAGCTTGTTTCTGCTCTATCACTTTCCAAGCCAAGAATCCACCCACGAGAGCTGCAGCGATGACCAAGATCAGAAGAGACTTTATGTTTCGGCCAGAAGTACCCTTACGGAGCTGGTATGCACCATACTCCTTGTTCTTTCCGGCGAAAACCATATCGACCCATTTAGGATCGTAAAGATCTATTTTTGCCATTTCTTTACTTGTTTTAATTGTTAGTACTCATCTTACATCTTAACGTTTCTAGACTTGAGAAGTTTCTCGTCGTCCGCGTTAATCTTGTCGATGACATACGTACCAATGTTCAAAATCTGCATTTCATCGAGTGCGTCGACCATGTTCTTGTATGAAGCATTGTCAGTAGGCTTGATGACGATCGTCAGGGTTGGGATTTTGCCATCCCTCAGATTACCTGCCTTCAGGTCGCTCAACTTCTTCTGATAGATGCTGTCAGGATACTGGTTAGGATTCTTTGAACGTTCCATGTTCAACTCCTTCACAGCGAGCATGATTCTTTCTACTGGACGTGTACCGTTCTCTGTAGCGTGTTCCTTCAAGACCTTGCGGATACCGTTGCTACCCCATGTAGTCTCCTTGATCCATGTTGGGTCGTTGTAATTAGGGATGCCGGCGCCGTAGTAAATCTTGTTGTCGGCAGTTACATAGAGGGTAACCGTCTCAGAAGCCTTAGCCTCATTCTTCTTGTCTTCAGGTTGGTTGTCATCATTACTTGGCATCGTCAGCTCCATGGTCTGAGGTTTGCTCAATGATGTACACAGCATGAAGAACGTGATAAGAAGCATGAGCATATCCACCATAGGCGTAAAGTCTACGCGGACATTAGCTTTTTTCTGTTTGCTTTCTTTCTTTGCCATTTATTCGTCCCCCTGTTTCTTTAACTGTGTAATCATATAGTAATGACTCTCGTCCATATCCTGGAGTTCGTTCATCACCTTTTTCACTGTCTTGTAAGGTGTGGTAGCATCGGCCTTGAGGGCAATCTTGATGTCCTCGTTGGCGTTACGAGCTGCGTCTACCCATTGCTGGAACTCGCTCATACCACCCTTGATACTGTCGAGAGGAATACCTTTGGTCTGGATGTACTGAGGACGCTTGTTGGCGCTCATAGCCAAGTATGAACTCAAGTCGCCCATTGGAACACCAAACATGCCCTCGCTCTTGAATGTCTCGATCTGCTTAGGTGTCAGAGAGACACCGAAGTTGCCGGTCATGGTGCTGAGGGTAGTACCCAATTGGTCAGTATTGTCGATACTCATAAACACTTGACCTTCCCCGGTAGGTTTGCCCGAGGCGTCCTTTTCAGGACTTACCAAGATGGTCAAGAGGCCGTTTTCTGGCACCTTGATCTCAGATACGGAACCTGGTGTATTTACCTTTACAGGCTCGTTCTTCACGAATGTAGAAGTGAGCATGAAGAAGGTAAGCAGCAAGGTCATGGTATCTGCCATAGGTGTCATGTCGACCCAGACGTCGTTTTTCTTAATTTTTACTTTACCCATAGCGATAAAATTTTAAAGGGTTAGCAAAAATT
>CAVKLF010000025.1:0-24300 GCA_963657075.1 bacterium
GCTCTAACGTTGTCTGTTCAACAGGATAAGGCAATGCGAAGGCCTCAGATAGTGGAACGGACGGCGAGCAGTTCCCACGCTCTTTTTTGTGTTCGTAGTTCAACTAACAATTAAATGCCGAATCTGGGTACTATAGGCAACAGAGAATTATGAACGAAAACAAGTTTGTTAAAGTTTTCACGGTTGCGGGATTTCTTGCTTTTGCAGCCGTAAGTTGTTGGGCAACAGCAGAATCATTGCATTTGCTATTGCCAAGTTGGCCAAGTGTTTTCTGCTGGGCTATCACCATCGGTTTCTTCTTCATTGCATCGTGGGGTACCAAGATGATAGTGGATAGCCTGAACCAAAATGTCTATATGGAGAAACGCGGTACGAAACTTTCATTCGGTATCCTTATAGTATTGGTTTTCTGGCTTTTGTGCAGTATGCCGACCAACACTCACACTTTCTTCTTCCGTAATCTGATTGACGAGAAAGTGACGAACGACATTGCTACAACCCAAGGCTATCTGTCCCAAATCAAGGATAATATAGTAACCGAGGCCAAGATACAGGCTCGATGTGCAGAAGTAGAAAACCAAGTGAATACCAAGCTACAATCTTTGGAGGCAGAGATCAAGAATCCGCTCAATCCAGGTAATGGACCGGAGACAGAGCGTGTGCTCGGTGAGATAGCTCAAATTCTTGGGGTTAGCAAAATCAACAAACTTTCTGGCGTAGGCAATTCGGTAGCAGAACGCAATACACTTTACCAAGCCTATCGGGATGTAATCCTCCTCCAATTGGACAACAAGAAGATGAATATTGTCAAGGAGATGCTACCTTCCAACAACAACTATCGCAAAACAGCAACCAAGGATTGGAAGAACCTTGAGCTTACAAAGAAATACATAGATGCTGGTCAGCTGACATTGACTGATGCGGATGACATCAAGACTGTCTGCAACAGCCTCAACCAAGGTTATTCTACCATCAAGGCTTATCAGCAATTTGTGGATTTCAAGAATGACGGAGACAAGGAGGCTTACACATGTCCTAATCCGCAGACAAAGGTATCAAGACTGCTGAGTGTATATGACGTGTGGGTGGATTTCATAAAAGGCGAGCAAGGCGGTCTGGCCTTCGTCTTCTGGATACTCATATCCATACTGGTTGATGTCGCAGCTTTCATTTTCTTCGACATCGCATTCAAGAAGAGAGAAATGTAAAACTACTAAAAAATATAAGAATATGGCAATATCTGTAAACAATGGATCTGTTACCAATCCCACATCTACCAACGAGGAACTCATTGATAATGTAGCATCTACATCATCTATTGACAGTTCCAATCCAGTAGGTGCAGAAACTTCAGCAGAAGCCCCTGCTCCTGTCGGTCTGTCTTCGCAAGAACTAAACGACCCCAACAGCATTGCTGTCACTATTTCTGACCCCAATACACCTATTGTGGTTCTATATGGGCCGCCATCATGCGGAAAGACCATGACTCTTGTTCGAATGACTCGCTATCTCCAGTCACAAGGTTATACGGTTGTTCCAGAGAAGACATTTCGTCCTACCTATGACGAGAACTACAAACAGCTCTGTGACAATTTCGACCAGATGATCAACTCCAACAATGCTGCTACCAGTACAACAAATATCAGCTTCATGCTTGTGAAAGTGCTGAAAAATGGGAAACCTATTTGCCAGTTGTTGGAGGCCCCTGGAGAGTATTACTTCAAGCCCGACGAGCCCAATCGTCCGTATCCTGCCTATGTACTGAAAATCATCAACAGCCAGAATCGAAAAGTATGGGCTGTTATGCTTGAACCCGATTGGAGCGACAGTGTTCCACGAGCCAACTATGTTACGCGCATCAGCAAGTTGAAAGCCATGATGGCACCAAAGGATAAAGTGATCTTCGTTTACAACAAGATAGACCTGACACCTTTTGTCTATGGCGTGGGCAATGTGAACACAAACGAAGCCATCAGAAACGTACAAAACTTGTATCCAAGCATCTTTGTGCCATTCGAGAATAAGAATCCTATTACCAAGTTCTTTACGAAGTACAACTGTGAGTTTGTACCATTTATGACTGGCAATTACTCACAGACAATGTCTGGCGGACTGACCTATACGGAAGGTCACTACGTCTATGCTCAGAAATTTTGGCAGGCTATGCTTAAACTGATTAACGGATAAACGGTTAGATATGGGATTGAACATTAGTCTTTTTGTCCACGGTGTGCCCATGGGACAGAAAATATGGGGACCTAAGGGAGATGATCAGAGATACATGTCATCTTTCTATGGACCAAGATGGGACTCTCCAGCAGTCATGAAAGTTGAAGTCATGACTTTTGGAGGAGTAACGAATTGCTATTATTCCTTCGTTAAAGGGCAGAATGTTTGCGACTCGCAAGGACGTGCTGGCTCATACTTCGCTTTGACTTTACGCATCAATGCTTTTTATGTTGATGTGCAGAATATATACAATATATTGAAAGCGGCTTATGAGAAAATGTGCGTAGGACTCTGCGTGCAAGATACAGGGGCTATGGCCAAATATCTTGTGGCCGACTTTCAGAGCATTGATTCCAAGTTGAAAGACATAGAAAACCATATAGTCAGCTATATTGGCGAATTCTCTGTCAATGAAGATATCGTTTCCCTTTCTGGATTCCCAACCATCTCACAAGGTACAAGTCAGCATGTAAATCTCCACGAATGTTCTAAAGCGGTTGCGTTGGATTGCGTGAAGAAGGGTGGTAAAATCATGGTTTCTCCCTACTTCCTTCCTACCAATGTCGCCAAGACTGTGGACAAATACAAAACAGAAATGGAGGTGGTGCGACAAAAAGCACAACAGGAAATCGAGCTACAACAGCGCACATCGCAAGACAGAATAACAGCTATTACCCAAGAGTCGCAAGCCAAGATGCTTACAGTCACCCAACAAGCAGAGGAGAAACTGCAACTCAGTGAACAACGTTCACAACAACTAATAGCCCAAGCCCATGCTGAAAACGAGCGAAAGATGCAAGAACTAAGGCAAAGCTATTCGGAAGTGGACGAGAAATTGGATGCTCTCCATCGAAGAAACAAAGGGTTAGAAAACGAAGTGTCCGACTGGAAAAAGCAGTATAAACAGAAAGATAAAGAATTGCAGTCGAGCAATGTAAAGATACAAAATCTCCAAGAGTCCGTGGAAAAGTTGCAACGTGATGTTTCGTCTATTAAAGCTGATGGCGTAAATGTAGTCCCTACAAGTTATACTCCAAAGAAATCAGTTGTTGACAAGAAATTCATCATTGTCTGCATAAGTTTTTTCGTTATATTGCTTATCGTATTTTTGGCATACATACTGATGAGCAAATGGGACAACAAGAAAGACAAAATAGAAGACCTTGAAACAAAGGTTGAATCACTGGAAAAAGAAAACCAGCAGTTGCAAACGGAGAATACACAACTCCAAAAGACAATGAATGCAAATAAAGAAGGCAGGTCAAAAACCTTTACCATCTCCATAAAAAAGGAAGGGAAGGAGGTCAAGGAAGTAGAGTGTGGAAACACTTATGTGATCTCTTTGGTTGGTAAAGGGGTAGATGCTTTGAAAGGAGATTTCCAAAGCTCTGCATTCACGATTGATGCATCGGGGCATTTGATGGCAAAGCGTGACAGCGCAGGCAAAACTGGCACCATCCGTTATGTGTATAAAGGAAATACGTTGGCAACAAAAAGTATAAAGATAGAAAAAGACTAAGTATGAGATATCAGACACTCACCATTATATTCGCCAGCATTTTGCTTGCTTCATGCGAACAGAAGAAAAAGCCGCTTTCGTTTTATGGAAATGAAGAGGCTGTGGAAGATACAACTGAGGTCGTACAATCTCAAGTGGCTTCGCAAGTTTCATATGATGCTGACAGCGAGGTGGCTGTGCCCTTTGTGGAACAGAATGGAGTAAAGCTCATTGATGTAACCATAAATCGGCAGTTTACAGTCAAGATGATACTTGATAGTGGGTGCTCAGGTACTCTGATCTCCATTGCCGAGGCCAAATACCTTTATGAGAAGGGGTGTTTCACCCAAGATGACATACTTGGCTCGACACCATCACTAATTGCAGATGGAAGCATTGTCGAGAACATGGTCATCAATTTGCGTGAGTTGGTGATAGGGGACCAAATTGCTTGTACTAACGTCACAGCAACGGTCTCTGCCAACACGCAAGCACCTTTGCTGCTGGGCAATGAAGTGCTAAACAGAGCACCTTCCTATTCTGTTGATAATGAGAATAAGTTAATCAAATTCAAGCTACAATAATGAACATATCTGTATATCTGTTTGGGAAGTTTAGTGTGGGTTACTCACAATATCCCAACGACTATGCCAAGACCATCTTCGGGTCTTTTGCAAAGAATGCACAGGCAACGACGCAAATCACCATTCATAGGGATGGCGACTTGATGTACTATGGATATATCCGTAAGATGGAGAACGCTGAGTATTTGGGATTGTGCGTAGTCGTAAACGGCAAGTATATCACTCGGCTAGATGGTATGTTTGCTATATTTGAGCAAGTCATTGAGTCGATGGTGAGAAATGGTTATCTTATCCATTATGGCAACAAGGGCGAAATAACTTCAAAAGTTGGGCAACTCTATGAGAACCGCGAGGAGATAGACCTGATTACTTCCAGCCTTCAGGTGGCATTTGGCAGACTTGAGGGGAGTTCCAAGAAATTGCCTGCGGTCAGTTATGGCGTAGCAAAGGATTCTATCAAGAGTTTCTCCATCCAAGATGATGAACAGGAAATCATCAAGTCAAGTTATACCAATGGCTATACCTTTATCTACAAATCTAAGGGCTACAATACGGCCCAAATGAACAGTTACAAGGGTGTCGTTGCCCGAAAAGACAAACAGATACAAGATTTGCAAAATGAATGTACCAAACTAAAGAGTGACGTGTCTTCGCTGAAGAACAAGCAGAGAAACACCAAATGGGTTGCGATGCTCAGTATCGTAGCCCTAGTGCTCTTCGGCATTGTCTATGTGAAAGTAATCAACCCCAGCGAGGTAACAAAGAAAGACATGGGGGCGTATGTGTATTATGGACCGATGGAAAACGGAGAACCTAATGGTATTGGCGTAGCCATATACCATAAGAATGACAAGGACGGCAGGTTATACTATTATGGAAACTTTGCCGATGGGAAAAGAATTGACAGTAATGCCATCATGTTCTACAAGGATGGTTCCTATTTCAAGGGTTCCATGAATGAGGACAAATGGTATAAGGGACTGTTCTTTGATGTTGAGAAGGCGCATTTCATTGGTGAATTCAAGGACAACAAGCCATGGAATGGAGAATGGTATAAGCATGTGAAAGAACAAACTATTGTGGATGGAGAGTAGGCAATGAAACATATTTTCTATTTGTATTTGATATTAATCTTTTTCTTGATACCCAGCCTTGCCAATGCGCAATCCAAACCAAAGCGTGACACTTCAAAGGACAGGAGTGTCATTGCAGCCAAGAAGCAAAAGGAAGGAACTAGAAGGGGAGCTGTATTTGCTGACAGAAAGTCTAATTCAAGAAAAGCAGTTGCCGCTAAGCAAGGTAAGCGAAAAGCATCTTATAAGCGAAAAGCATCTCACAAGCGAAAGTATAATGTTGCACGCAGCTATTCTGCAAGTTATCTAACTGTAAACAGACAGTCCATTTCGCTATCAAGCACTCTGTCACAAAATGGAGGTGTGGCGTACTTTGATGTTGACACAGATGGCAAGGAATGGACTGTTATCGGTTTACCGTACTGGTGTAAGATGAAAAAATATTATAACGGATTCCTATTGGAATATGAGGAGAACTCTTCTCGTTATGAACGTAAGACATGGTTTGTAGTAAAATGCGATGGTCAGGAAGTACAGGTAAATCTTTCCCAGCCGGCTATACATTATGAGTTTTCTGCAAACATTTCTGCGGCTTACATAAAACACAACGTTTACTCTTCATCTTTAGGATGTTACTGTATGGAAATCCATGCTACCGTCACAATAATGGGTGCCGCAGAAGATCTCTTTAAGGTTTACACCTACATTATAGACAAAAGAGGACATTTTGTCACTGCAAAACCGGGGTATTCCTCATACATATTCTCAAGTTCTAATCCTATTATCTATGGTTCAGGAGAAGTAACACCATCGACTAACAAATCCCAATCTTATAACTTAGTATGGCTTCTCCCGAACAATGCTTTGGATTTGCGGAAAAAGAAAAATGAGTTATGCTGCAAAATAAGGTTTTGGCATTCCGGAAAGGGTTATTTGCCAGACTATTCCATTTACTTCAAGGCAAAATCAAAAAGTGGAACTATTACAACGGAAGATTATTGAGAAGTCGTATCTTTGCACCGTCAAAACGAAGGATATGAAGAAAGCATTGAAACTCCTATCAGAAAAGATCTATAAAGGAAAATCAAACGGGTAAACATGAAGAAGCGAATCTTTCTAACAGTAGTATTGTTGTTGGCATGGTTGTACTTTGCCACGCTATTCTACAAAACACTTATGGTGATGCTTATCGCCCTGGTATGGCAAAGCAATATCAGAGAGAAGCTACCGGAGCGCATCAAGCCTTATGGCATAAAGGTGATGTGGGCATGCTTAGTGATAACGCTTTGGGTGGCAATGCCACGCTACCGCACCAACTGCGGTGACCGGGTGCGGTTGGTGTTTCTCAACAACGAAGGCAAGGAGAAGCATCCACCACTTTACCTATATATCATCAACACGCTCGTTCCCGAAGAGGAAGTGGTAAACTTTGGCATCAAGAACCTTTCATTGCTCAATCCGATGCTTAGCATCTGCGGCATGCATATCGGTGATGCGTTGATGAGTCAGGCCTCGGAAGATGCAGAGAACGGTAAGATAGACAACTTCTTCTATCCTTACGACAATCTAGGACTGGACAATCCTATCTCGGGAGTGTACCCACAACTCTTCAATCAGATGCTTGGCGGCAACAACCGAACTGTATACATCTGCGACCCAAAGGACAACGATAGCATTTCTTGGAGCAAGGACAATGGCTACAAGTATCCGCTTGTGGTGTTCTGTCATGGCTACATGGGCAACTGGCAGTTGTATCAAGGCATCTTGAAAGAGATGGACAACTGCATCGTGCTAAGCATCGGGACCCGCGACCTTACGGGTATCTTCACACAGAACGATATCAAAGAGATTTTCGATTTCTACATCCCGACTTTGGAGCATATGGGGTACAACATCGACAAACGCCAACTGCATCTCATGGGATTATCCAACGGCGGCACGGCCATCATCCAAGCCATGCACTCGACATACGCCAACGACTTTAAGAGCATCACCACGATCTCCTGCAACCTAGGAGGCTTGAAGCGTGTACCATGCCAAGTGAACCTTATCGGTGGTGGCAAAGATGGTTCGTCAAGCATGATGCCTACGCAATATCGCAAGCTGAAGGCGCTTGGCGTAGACGCAGGCCTCTACTTTAAAGAAGACGAGAACCACTTTATCTTGGTAAACAAACGCGATGAGATCATCCGTTTCTTAGAAGAGCAGATGCAACCAGAATGTGTGAAGGCAAACGAAAGATAAGTGAATTGATAGACACACTGGGACCTTTGTTGTTTCTAGTGCAAACGAAGCAGCGCTTTCTTCTCACGTAAGCACCGCTTTCTCTTTCCAAAACCATTTCATACACCCACACCATCATTTCATGCAAGCGATGATGAAAGCCTTTCTGTGGAAAGCTTTTTTCGCTACTTTCGCATCATAAACAAGAACATAGAACAGATATGAAGAAAGTATTGAAAGTGCTGGGAGTGTTGGTGTTCCTCATTGTAGTGGTTGCTGGCATCGTGTGGTGGTATTCAAGAACAAGCAATCCTTGGAACGCAAAGTATGTAGGTGACATCAAGGTGCCATCGGGTTACACACGGGTGGAAGGCAGTTATGCCGAGTTTATGCGTAGTCTGCCGCTAAAGGAGAGAGGCAGCAAGGTACAGCTCTTCACTGGCGGCATAGCCAACTTTCAGTGGTTGTCCACGGCGGTGATAGATTTGCCTATGCTGAGCAACGCGGAGCAGTGTGCCGACATGACCATGCGACTGCGTGCAGAGTATCTCTTCAGCCAGGGGCGGTATTCGGAGATAAAGTTTCATGATGTGAACGGCAACACGCTACGGTATCATGGTGGCGGTTCACGCAAAGCGTTGGAGCAGTTTTTGAAGAATGCTTACGGTGTGTGCAGCACGTTCTCAGTGAGCCGTGAGCCGGAGCCACGTCCCATAAGCGAGGTGCAACCGGGTGATGTGCTAGTCTATCCTGCTAGAAACGGCAAGCCGTATGGTCATGCGCTGATTGTGATAGATGTGGCACGGAAGGGCAAGAAGGTTGCCATCATGTGCGCCGAGGGCAACACCCCTGCAAGGGAGGCGCATATCGTGCGCAATCTCAACCCGATAAACAATCCATGGTTCTTCTTCGATGGCGACGAAAGCACGATGTGGGTGTCAGTATTCCATTTCGGGAAGAATGAACTAAGACATTACTAGAAATACAAGCAACGAGTGGGAGGTTACTCTTTTGGCAGAGAAAGTAAGCTAAAGGAGTAACCTCTGCGCATTTCATACAGAAACCAAGGGATTTCATACTGCTAAGGCCTAAGTCCTTGGTAGAAACGCAAGTTTTTTATTACTTTTGTAAAAGAAAAAAACTAAATCTTTTGTAAGCTAAAGGCTTCTATATATACAGACAAACTTTTTTGAAACTCAGATATCAGCTAAATGGAAAGACTAAAGATCTCCACATCAGTGGGACTGTTCAGAGTCCCGACGGAAGACATTGCTTATATAGAAGCTTCCGGCAACTACAGTGACGTACACCTCTTCAATGGTGAGACGGTGACGATGACGTTCCAGTTGCACTATTTTGTGGAGGCGTTGAGCCAACTGAAATGGAACTTCTTTGCACGGGTGGGAAAGAGCCTCATCGTGAACAAGAACTTTGTTTACGCTATCAACGTCACCAGCCAGGATCTGAAGCTCATGGATCACCGCATGCATCAAGGATTCAGGTTGAAGGCTTCGAAGGAAGCACTCAAGGAGTTGAAAACCATTTTGGAACAGGAAGGAGACAGCAAATGAAACACACTGACAACATACAGGAGAAGCCTATCTTCATGATTGAGGATACCGACAACAATGCTTCTTCGCAAGAGATACTGGAAGAGCCCATCATTACCATTGAGCGCGACGAAGACATGGAAGGTTACTCTCCATCCGTCGTCGTAAAGAAACGAAGCAGACTGAAGACGTGGGGCATCCGAATCCTATGGTTCATAGCCACAGTGGTGGTTGTGCTGGGTTGTTACGGTGCCATCCGCCTCTACAACTACTATTATAATATAGGTGTAAGCATTTCCGTTTCGCCAAAGGAGAACATCCAGAAACTAGACGGCATGAAGGCACAGACAGGCCCATCGGAAGTGACGCTAAAGGCCGACTCCGTGCTCGGCGTAGCGCTCAACATCTATGAGCTACACAACGTGAAGGCAGAGATGACGCTCCAAGAGCCCGACACCACCGATCACAGCGTGCTGATGTACACACGCACCGCCGACTACACCGCTACGGGCAAGTACCTCGGAAGCCTCGTAATCGATGGCGAGGAGAAGCGGAGCGACGTATCGCGCCTCGGCTACTGCGCCATAGCGGGTGGGAACATGGTGATAGGAATCTCTCGCTTTGACGATATGAAGGAGCACATGATTGACCGTGCCGGCTCTTACTTCCGTCAGTTCGTTCTCGTGTCGAATGGCGAACTGCCCCAGCGTTTCCTTCTCCACGGCAAGGTGGAACGCAAGGCGCTCGCCCGCACTGCCGACGACCGGCTCTGCATCATCGAGACCCGCCATGCCGAAACCCTTTGGGACTTTGCCGACGCCTTGCGCGAATACGATTTTGTGGATGCCATCTACCTCACGGGGGGCAACGAAAGCGGCTTCTATCGCGCTACTGACGGCACGGCGCATTTCACGGAGAAGGCTGCCGCCTTTAGCAAAGAAAAGCACCACGGCATAGCGCCATGGTTGGTACTGAGGAAGAAATAAAGTGGAATTTTCTAAAAGCGTAATAATATGATGACATCAGCAGAAAAGGCTGTAAAAGCCAGAGACATACTTAATAGCAATCCGTCAGAAGAAGACGTAACCATCGCCGTAGGCTTGGCGCAAGAGGCAGCAGCCGAAGGTGACCCCGTTGGACTTTACCTTATGGCGCGATTATACCACGACGGATCTGTAGTGGAGCAAGACCACAAGAAGGCGTTCGACTTTAGCCAAAGAGCCTTGGCAGCAGGCAATGAGAAAGTGAAAACACTTCTCGCCATTTATTATATGGTGGGCAATGTGGTAGAAAGAAACATACCGCTTGCCGAGCAGTACCTACGTGAAGGCATGGCACGTAACGATGGTTTCGCCTATTTCACCATGGGTGATTTCGTTTGCCAGGGAGCGTTCCCTGATATTGAGTGGTCAACCTTCCCCGACTATTTCAAAAAGGCCATCGAACTGGGAGAGACTGTTGTGATGATCAGGTTGGCAGAGAGATACAATTTTCTTTGCGAACCGGAGAAGGCAGAATATTGGTACCAAAAGGCTGAAGAGGCAGGCGTAGCGGGCGTAGCAGAGTCTAGGGCGGAGTTTACCGAAGACAGCTACCCAGAGCGTCGACAATTAGCCTTAAACTTCTATACCGAAAAGGGAATGTACGACAAGGCCTTTGCGCTCGTTGATCGTGATGCTGCAACGGGCGACACGATGGCCTTGTATCAGCAAGCCAGCTATTATGTGCAGGGATTGGGCGAGGAAGCATACGGACGTGATGTGCAGAAGGCGCTGCAGATCTATGAACGCTTGGCGGCAGAGGGTGAATCACATGCCAACTATATACTTGGATGCTTGTATTACACGGTGGAGGAAATCAAAGACGACCAAAAGTCCTTGGAATATACACTGCTTGCTGCCGAAGCTGACAACCCTCAAGCACAATGCGAATTGGGCAAACTCTATATCGCAGGTAAGCTCGTAGAAAAGGATATAACAAAGGCAGCTGAATGGATAGAGAAAGCGGCAGAACAGGGAGAGTACGAGGCTTCATTTATCTTAGCAGCAAGTTATCTGCAAGATCCAGAGATCGATGCAGTTTCTAGGTATGCGCTTGACTATGAACGGGACGAGAATAAAGGGATAGAATACTTACAACTAGCAATGGCTGCCGGTAGCGCTGATGCATCGTTCAGCCTTTATAAGTGCCACCTTAATGGAAAGTATCTAGAGCAAGACGACGAAGCCGCACATGCAATGTTACAGCATTGTTGTGAGATTGCACCCACGCCAGAGAGGGTTCGCCTTTTGGGTGATGACTACCATGATGGCAAAGGAGTAGAGCAAGACTATCAAAAGGCTGTGGCCTTCTATACGTGGGCAGCACAGAATGGCGATGTCTTTGCCATTGGCAAACTTGGCATGATGTATCGCGAAGGCAAAGGCGTAGAGAAAGACAATGAAAAAGCCAATGAATTGCTCGATCGCTTCCGCGACTTAGCACGTTGGCAATTCGAAGGCGTCATGCCATTGGTTGTGGTACAAGATAAAGCCCAGCAAGGCGACGCGGTAGCCATGTTCCAGCTAGGCAACCGCTATCATGAGGGCGATGAAGTGGATCAAGATATGGGAAAAGCCGTGGAATGGTGGCAGAAGGCGCATGAGGCTGGAAACATCGAAAGCACACACAACCTAGGATGTTACTATCTGGAACAAGGCAACACAGAACAAGGCATCAAGTACCTATCCCAAGCGGGGGCGGCTGGATATGCAAAGTCCTATCATGCGCTTGCCGACTACTATCTGCATCATACAGTGGGGGAAGACAATGTACAGAAAGGCATCAACTCTCTGATCTCCGCTGCAGAACAAGGCTACGCTCCATCGCAGTGGGAGCTATGTTGTATATACCATGACGGGCAAGTCGTTTCGGAGGATTATGACAAAGCACGCTATTGGCTCAAAAAATGTCTGGAGAACGACTATCCCAAGGCCCATTATGGCATGGGGATGAGTCTTATCAGTGGAGACCTATACGAGCGGGATTACGCCAAAGCGCTTGAGCACCTGAGAACGGCTGTAACACACGGTGTACACGATGCTGATGCGCTGTATATCCAACTGCGGTGGAACGGCCATGGCGTGGAAGCCGACCGCGAGGAGGTGACGAAGGTGTTTACCACATTGGCCGAGCATAATGACGCCATAGCCATGTGGCGACTTTATATGTTCTACATCGATGAATCCTTTGAGAAGCACGATACCGCCAAAGCTATCGACTACCTCAAACAGTCGGCGAACCAGGGGTATATGGAAGCCGTTGCTTACCTGGCATGGCACCACTATTGTGGCAAAGGTGTAGAAAAAGATGTTAGATTAGCCGTGAATCTATACACCTCAGCAGCCGAGGAAGGGAGCTTCGGTGCTGCTATGAAACTTGCCCGTATCTACATCAGTGGCGAGGAAGGCGTGGTGAAGCCCGATTACGACAAAGCAATCACCTTGCTCCAACCTCACATGGAGAGTGGTTTGGGTGAAGCCGATTACCTAATGGCATCCGCCCTACGCTGCAAATGTGATATGAAAGACGCCTACTCGTGGGAACAGGCCGAGCAAGCTTTCGAGCACATGAAGAAGGCAGCTGAGGCTGAGGCTGAGTATGTAGATGCGATGCACGACCTAGCATATTATTATATGGAGGGCTATGGCGTGCTTTCGCTTGATAGCAATGAAGCAAAAGAATGGCTACAGAAATATATCGACAACGGCGGAGAGGTGACGGATGAAGAGAAAGAGGCAATGCGTTCTGACGAGCAATGGACTGATTATGCCCAAAGCGAGTGGTACAAGAGCCTAATAATGATGGTGAATGCCAACATAGAACGTATAGAGAATCCGTTGAAGATGTTTAACGAAGATGACAATATCAACCTAGGGAACATCTGCTTGAACGCAGCGCAGCTAGGCGAATGCAACGCATTGGTAGCCTTGGGCGTGTGGGGGTTAGATATATTGAAGGACGATACCAAGAAAGCCAATACGTTTATCTCTGCATCTTGCAAAGGTGGTTTCAGCTTCTACGCCTATCATGCTGGCAAGCAATGGCTTGAAGAAGGTCTGGACGATAAAGAGGCTATCGAGCATGCCGCAGACTATTTTATGATGGGCGTCGAGGTAGGCTCAGTGGATTGCGGTTTGGAGATGGGGCTGTTGTTAACCGATAGCTACTTGGACAAATATTGGGGAAAGGGCAAACGAATAAACGCTGGCAAGCATTACCTGCAAGCGGTGGCCAATGTGGAGGGCGACGACTTTGAGGAACAGCGTCAGCAAGCTCGCGCTCGCCTCGCCGAACTGGAACAGCGGCCTAAGTCCACATGGAGCAAAATCAAGAAAGGGCTAGGCTCTATGTTTGGACGAGATTGATAGTTTGTACAACAATCCATACCTCTTGTACAACGTGTATCTAACTGTTTCTTAGCGCAGGACTGTTGTCATATCTTTGCATCGTCAAAACAACGAAGGATATGAAGAAAGTAGAGAAACAAAGACTTTTTCATCGATGGCGACGAGAGCATCCCCTCTGGATACAAGTATTCCACTTCGGGAAGAATGAGTTGATACATTATTAATTGTAAAAATCAAGAAGGTTATGGAAAACATGATTTATGTGTTGTGCTATCGTTACATGGAGGCAGTGGTTTGCGTGGTTTCCTATCTGATGCTCCTCATCGCTATGGTGAAGAGGTACAGAAGGTTTGGAATGGACGTGTTTGTGGTATCGGGCACCATATCAGTACTGGCTTATACTTTGTCCATCGGAAGACTGTGGTTGAGGTATATGCAGCCGCTGGCCACGCTCAGTGTGATGAGGGTGGTGCCGGAAACAGCCCTGGTGGTTGTCAATATCCTGTTGCTGGTATGGTTCTGCCGGTTGGCGAAGATACATAATGAACCGAAATGGCACGTGTAAATTGTAAAGGTATGACGAAGAAATTGATAGTGACGGTAATACTGGTAACGGCTTGGGCCTGCTTTGCCACATTGTTCTACAAGACCTTGGCGGTGACGCTCGGTTTGTGGCTGTGGCAGAAGAATCTGAAAGCCTGTGTCGCTGAAGCCGATTGGATGCCCAAGCAGTTGAAGGCTTGGGCCGTCAAGGCGGTGTGGGCTTGCATGATAGTGTGCCTTTGGGCAGCTATGCCACGATGGCGGATTGACTCGGGCGACAGGGTGAGGCTAGTGTATCTCGACAAGGAGGGCAATGCCAAACATCCGCCATTGTTGCAATATCTCGCCAACACGATCGTTCCCGAAGAAGAGGTGGTGAGTTTCGGCATCCGCAATGCAGCGATTGCCAAGTATATGGGTATCAGCAGTACGCTCATCCAGCAAGCCGATGATGATGCCGCACATGGCAAGACTCGCAATTTCCTTTATCCCTACGATAACTTAGACGCAGAAAATCCGATGTCTGGAGTCTATGCTCAGGCATTCCACGATTTTCTTGGCGATGACGCGAGGTCGGCCTATCTCTGCAATCCGAAGGGAGGTGAGCATGTCAAGTGGAGCAAGGACAATGGCTTCAAGTATCCATTGGTGGTGTTCTGCCACGGCTACATGGGCAACTGGAAACTTTACCAAGGAGTATGGAAAGATTTGAACAACTGTATCATTCTTAGCATCGGCACGCGAAACCTCAGTGGCATATTTACACAAGGTGATATAAAGGAAATCTTCGACTATTACATTCCAGCCTTGGAACGTATGGGGTACAACATAGACAAGGAACAGCTGCACCTTATTGGACTTTCAAACGGAGGGTCGGCTATCGCGTCTGCCATGCATTCGCCATATTCAGAGAAATTCAAGAGCCTCACCACAGTGTCATGTAACCTTGGAGAATTGAAACGGGTAAAGTGCCAGGTAAACTTTATCGGTGGAGGCAAAGACCATTCTTCTAACAGAATGCTTGGTCAATGCCGCCAGCTGAAAGCGATGGGTGTAGATGCCGGTATATATTTCGATGAATACGAGAACCACTTCATACTGGTCAACAAGCGTGAAGAGATAATCAGTTTCCTAAAGGATAGAATGCAGTTGAAATGTGTGAGGATGTCTGAGTAGATTGTATGGTTTCAACAACAATCCATGCATCTTGGATCTTTTCATGCTTCTTCTTTTGAGGCGGCTAACCATGTGAACCTTGCAATTCGTACACTAACCGCCACATCTTATACAACGCGCCGCGGAAAGTTTTCGGGGCCGTAAAAAACAGCCTACCTTTGCAACGTCAATAAGACAAAACACTTAAAACAAAGACGATTATGAAGAAAGTAATAGTTGTACTAATGATGATTACAATGTCTGTCATGACATTTGTATCTTGCAATGTGAAAAACAAGGAACAGTCTCTAGAACAGCCATTTGCCAACGAGATGGCAACGGCTTACAATAGCCACGAATGGGAGAATGTAGTAAGTTTGGGTGACTCCGCAAAATCTATGGGATTCGACTTTATGGCAAAGGAAAGTTCTATGTACACTCTTTGTTATGCAGAAGGGCTTGCTGTCGTAGGCCGGTATTCTGAAGCCGTCACGATACTGAAAGCATACCTTGATAAGTTTCCTGACGACTATTACATAGCCCAGGCTCTCGGAAATGTGTATTATGGAAGGAACAACAAGATGGCGCACAAATATTATGAAATCGCATTCAAGATAAATCCATACTACGCACGCCCATACGTAAAGAATGCTGAGTTATATGAAGTGGAGAGAGATTATGAGAATGCAATAGACAACTACTTGAGCGCATTAGATCTTTTTGCTTCGCATGATAAGTATGCAGAAATTATTGAGTTCAGTGGGAAGATACTTGATATGCCGATTGAATTATCATACAGTTGCAAGAGTATTTGCATGATTCTAAAAGCTTATGGTTATAAAAAACTTGGCTCTGACAGCATGTACAGTACTATCCGAAATAAAATGAGAAATGAAGCAGCAGCATCTCTTGATAGTTTATGCAATCTTGGTTGGAACAAGTATGTTGAAGCACGAACAAGGTGAGAATCTCATTTGGTACTTATACTGAAGCTTCTACTCTAATTGAAAGCCTG
Source organism: bacterium (assembly GCA_963657075.1). Taxonomy (GTDB): domain Bacteria; phylum Bacteroidota; class Bacteroidia; order Bacteroidales; family Bacteroidaceae; genus Prevotella. Next base: position 16,259 of record CAVKLF010000025.1, read on the forward strand.
AACCTTTGTTAATTCACCGCTCGAAAATAAATTTATTTCCCAAGTATCAGAATTTGAAGATTCATGTGCTGAAGCACTTCATAGGCTTGATAAATATGAATTGTAAATATAATGTTTGGTAAGGATTGACACTTTGTACACTAATCCGCGCATCTTATACAACGCGCCGCGGAAAGTTTTCGGGGCCGTAAAAAACAGCCTACCTTTGCATCGTCAATAAGACAAAACACTTAAAACAAAGACGATTATGAAGAAAGTAATGATTGCGCTGATGGTGGCTGTAACAGCCCACACAGCATGTTTCGCTGGTAACAATGGTAGCAACGAGCAGGTGAAGACCGCAGCCAAGGAAGTGGCACAGAAGGTGAAGGATGCTCCATCGGGAACTACCTACGGCGTGGCGGAAGCCACCAAGAGCCACATCGTGGTAAACACACCGCTCGGCCGCTACACTATCAACAAGAACGCCGACGGCAGCATATCGTTCATGGGCATGACGGCCAAACTTGTTTCTGCCAAGAACGGTGTGTACAAGGTGAAAACCTCTTTGGGCACATTCAGTGTGAATACTCGCAAGGCAACGATTACAAAGCAATAATAAAGTCAAGATGGAATTTGTAAAATATATTGCCGGAATTGCCATTATGATATTGATTATGGCATTGCTACCGCAAAGCCTCAATATTTGGTTGAGGTTGGGCATAGGTATTCCGAGCTACTATCTTGTCACAACAGCAAGCGACGACTATAAGGGCGATGGTGTGCTCGTTGTTGTTTTGGGTGGCGTCGGCTTTATTTTGCTCGGTGGTGTGATGGTTGTTTTCTGGTGGTTTTACTATTCCATCTTTGACCCATGGATTGGCGGACTGACAAGTAACTACAATATAGGAAACTATGTGATGTGGGAAATTTTTGAGCTCGCATTTGTGGTCGGACTGACTATGATGCTTGTTGCTGCAATGGTAAGGTATAAGAAAAACAGACGGTATCAGAAGGAAAAAAGCGAAGCGGAAAGACTGGCGGACGAAGACGAACTGTTAAAACAGAAAGTGTCAACGGTAAAAGGCAACTGGCTGAAGAAGGAGATGATTACCAAAAAACTGAAGCGCCAATACATTGAGCAAAAGATGAGCGACCAAACGTCTGCTCACAAACAAGCAGTGTCAAAGTGGGATTCTGTTTACGATTCGGGCTGTGCGGTTTTTGTCTTTGGGGCTGTCCCTTTAGGTCTCGTTCTGCTATTTTGTTTATGGTGGTGGCTAACCATGTGAGCCTTGCAATTCGTACAATATACGCATCACTTCATACAAGCAGCTTTCTTGTCTTCTTTGGCGCAGAAAAACAACCTTATCTTTGCATCGTTAAACAAAAAGAAAGGTTATAAAGATGAGTAAGAAAGTGAAAGTAATGTTGATGAAGATGTATGAAGTAGAAGGAAAGAAGATGGGAAAGTCGGTTTGTCTGAACCTTGACCCGGAGGAGATGGCACACTATTCCACTGTGGCTATGGTGAAGAAGAAAGTACTGGAAATGGTGGCCGATGCGAGGGTTTTTGCTCCAGATGAGTTGAAGGAAGTGAAGTTTGATATGAAGGCTTTTCTGAAGGAGTGGAGAAGTGAGGTGAGAAAGAAGGAGGAAGAGAGAAAGAAGAAGTTGGAGAAAGTGGAACAGATTTAAAAAGCATGCGGGCACTTCAGAAATGGAGTGTCCGCATGCCAAAGGAAATGAAAACGATTAAACAGAAAGGAAACAAAAACTATGATAGTAATAAAGAACAAGAGATGCAAGCGTGAGAATATTCTGAAGGAATATCCCGATGCAATTATCTTCGATGTAACGTCGAAGAGTGCTATGAAGCAGATGTCACCGTTCTATCCACACGGACATATTCCTGTTCCGGGAATGGAAGGAGTGTATTCTGCTTCGGTTGAAGGTATCTGGCAGGGTCTGAAAGTATTTCAAGGCGAAGGCATCGACCGCACACGATTTACCAACAAGACCATGCTCAACATGAAGCGCACTTGCCGCACCCACGGCCGTTGCTTGGGACATATGTACAACGGAGAGTTGATGGAATATATAGAGGCTCGCAAGAAAATCTATATCCCTTCCTATTATTATATGCTTGAGCACTATTGCGTCAAGAGTGTCGAGACAATCAAGAAACTTTCAGCCGAGCGCACTGTGGTTCTTCTTGACTATGATACCAATGAGGACATCGATGACTGGAAGAAACCCATGTCGCATGCTGGACTTATCAAACGATATGTGATGGAACACTAAGCCGTGCTCCACTGTCGCTGCAGTACAACAATAAAGAGTGAATAAGGTTTTTGGTTTCAATTACTAATTGAAAGATTGTGTCCAAAGTTTCAATTATCAATTGATAAAAACATATAAATATATTGATTGGCGATTGATGTATCTTGCAATGCAAGCTCAGGAACTTACGTTCAAGTCGTTTGTGTTGCAAGCAAACGACTTGGATGTTGTTGTTTTTTACAAGAATTGGGTCATATAGAAAGGAATGCATTTAATAGAACCGTCCTTGCGTAAATCCTTGTTGTGGATGAGATACGACTGCTGTATTCGCGATGAGTATTTCTGTATGAATTTGTCAATGGAAACGTGTTGCGTGGATTGGGAGGATTTGACCTCTATAACACTCACCTTGCTACCGTCCGGAATCAGGAAATCAACCTCATAGTTTCTTTTTCCATCCGCAGTCGGCCATGTGTGGTAGTACAGCTTCTTGCCTGCCGCCACCAACATCTGTGCGACAATGTTTTCGTAGACATATCCAAGGTCGGCTGTGAGCTTGTCTCCCAGAAGTTTTTGGTATATGATGTTGCTTGTAAAATTAGAGTCCCAAAAGGCAAGGGTGACAAACAGTCCTGTGTCTCCACAATAGAGCTTGAAACAGTCGGGGTTGATGTGCATGGCAAGCCCAACACTTGGGTCGTTGGAATGGTAGGCTATGTTGGTGGTCATTGATTCTCGCAGTATGGAAAGAGGCTTGGTGAGCCTGTCTGCCCGACCACCCTCTATCACACTGCCCACTTGATAGCGTGAGGCATTGGTGTTCAGTTGTGCAGGGATAGCATGGAAAAGCATGGATGTCTTGCCGGAGGAGTCCAACTCATAGAAATCTGAGTCATACAGGTTGATGATATTTCTCTTTACTTGATCTACTCGGCTCAAGTCCAAAGTGTCGAGATATGTGTTCACTGCCTGTGGCATACCTCCAACAAGCACATACAGACGGAAATCCCTCATAAGTTTTCTATTGGTAGCATCTCCAAGTGGCATCCATTTTTCAAAGATGTTCTTTGCGAGAGGTATAGTCGTCGTATCCCCCAATGCCCAACGGAACTCCTCGTAGTCCATCGGGTACATAGTGATTCTGCGTTCTTCGCTCGGTATGAGAATTTTTGTTCCGTCGGTCTTGGGACGTTTCTTCATCTTTATGCCAAGCAATGAACCAGTCTCGATATAATGAAAGCGCCCATCCTTGACAAGATGCTTGATTGCCTGACGAGCCAATGGACACTTTTGTATTTCGTCAAAGATAATTAACGATTTGCCGGGGATGAGGCTCACTCCGGTATTCATCTGTAGGCTGGTGAATAGTATGTCAAGATTGGAAATGTCCAAAAACGAATCCCTGATAACCTTGCTTGCTATGGAGAAATCGATAAGCAGGTAGGTCTCATATTCGTTCCTTGCAAATTCTTCGACAATGGTTGATTTGCCGACACGTCTTGCGCCTTCTATGAGCAGTGCAGTGCTTCCTTTGTCTTCTTCTTTCCACTCAAGGAGCTTTTGGTATATTTTGCGTTTGAAGATTCTTTCTCCCATAACTGTTGATATTTAATAAATTATAACAATACAAAGATACGGTAATTTATTGAACCAACAATGCGTTCAAAAAGAAAAATGTCAAAATCCGCACGGTTTGAAATGTTAAAAATGTCAGAATCCGCAAAATTTTAAGTACTAGAAATGTCAGAATCCGCAAAGTGTTACATCTAAAGCTACTCCTCCAAACTGATTCCGTTTTGTTGGAATAGCTCTAAATAGCTGGCTAAATACATTTGTTCCAACATTTCGTTCCGTTTTCTTTTGCCAGTTTGAGGAAATAATTATATCTTTGCGATGTCTATATTCATACCAAAAGCCTTGATGGACTGAGGTTGGATTAGACATACATATGATAAAGGCGTTTTTGTGCGCTTTGGTTTTGACGTTCAGAGAACTTCGCAACTTCCCTACGGACAAGTCAAAAACAAAGCAACAGGAACGCTCCATGGGTGTATTGTATACCTATCCTTATGGTGGTTCAATTCCGCTTTTATGTGGAATTCTGCCAAAGGGAGGTTTATATATATGCATCAGCGTGGGGCTTTCCGTTGCTCGTTTCGACTTGTCGGGCAATGCGAAGGCCTTCTGAACGTGGAACGAGTGACAGAACTGGCTCCGCGCTTTTTTCGTTTGTATACCTATGAATAAACATATTGGGTCATCTTTGGAGCCAGATGATGTTTATAAAATATTCAAATGAAAAATGCTTATTTGGAATTTTTAGTCACGTTGTTACCGAAACAACAGGCTCGCAATGATGCCCATGCAATTGAATTAAAGAATGAAAATGCTCAAAGGGTCAAGACACTTCTAGGAGAATTTAAGGATGTAAAAGTCATAGGTTCTTTCAATAATGAAACTAAGGTGCATGTCCTTAATTGCTCGAAGCAACTTGAAAATGAAAAGCCACAGGCTGAATGTGTTTTTGAAAAATTGAAGTCATGTGAGTTTATAGAAACCGTAAAAGTGTTAGTGACGCAGGATTGTGACACATCGGAATATCTTGCACTAAATTTTTGTGATAGAGTACCTGCCCCATACAACGGAAAGGGCAATTATACTTTGATCTACAAAATCTAATCATATTAACATTACATGATTATGAAAGAAAAAGAAATTCAGTCAAGAAGAGAATTCTTCAAAAAGGCGGCTAAAGGAATGTTGCCAATTTTGGGACTAGTAATGTTACCAAGTGGCGCTCAAGCCATGCTGAGACAAGTTCAAAAAGATCAACCATCAACAGCATGCAAATATGATTGTTCTTGGGTTTGTCGTGACGATTGCCTAACTGCATGTCGCGGAGGGTGCTCGGGCTATTGCGGAGGTTCATGCGAACAAGTCTGTCGCGATGACTGCAATTTAACATGTAGAGGTGGATGCCGAAGTTGTCAAGGATCATGTCTCGTTGGTTGTGGTAGCAGTTGTGGTGGAAGTTGCTATGGAACCGCATCACTATTTTAATGCCACATGGAAATCAAAGACAATTTAGGTGCTTGGCAGTCCGGCATTGCAAAGAACATCACGTTCATTGTTACGAAGGATTGTCAACTGGCTTGCAAGTATTGCTACCTCGTGGGGAAGAACTCGAAAGAGCGAATGTCCTGGGAGGTAGCAAAGGCTGCCATTAACTATATTCTCGACCATGAAGAGGATTTTCCTGAGGCAAGCGTTGTTTGGGATTTCATCGGTGGCGAGCCTTTTCTGGAGATAGACTTGATAGATAAGATATGCGATTACCTCAAGGTGGAGATGTTCCGCAGAAACCATCATTGGTTCAACTCCTACCGTTTCTCGTTCTCCACAAACGGTATCAACTACGGCACGGAGAAAGTGCAGCACTTCATCAAGAAGAACCGCGAGCATCTGAGCATAGGTATCACTATCGACGGCACGAAGCAGAAACATGACCTCAACCGCATTTGGAAGACCAAGGAGATGGAACAAGGCATCCAACCGAAACCAGAGGAAGAAAAAGGTTCTTATGAAGATGTGGTGAAGAACATTCCGTTATGGTTGGAGCAATTCCCTGGTGCAGGAACGAAGGTAACCATCAGCAGTGCAGACATTCCATATATCAAGGAGAGCGTGCTGCACCTTTATGGACTTGGCATCCATGAGGTGAACATCAACTGTGTATTTGAGGATGTATGGAAAGACGGCGATGAGGATCTCTTTGAGGAGCAGCTTATGCAACTTGCCGATGCAATTATCGACGGAGACTATTATGAGGATTACGCCTGTTCGTTCTTCAACGAGCATATGGGCAAGCCTATGGACTGCAAACTGCAGAATGGCAATTGGTGCGGTGCAGGCAAGATGCTGGCGATAGATGCGCAAGGCTATTTCTATCCTTGCACACGCTTTGCCCAATATTCGTTGCGTAGTAAGAAAGCTTGGATAATCGGCAACATCCATGAGGGCATCAACAAGAATAGGCTGCGTCCGTTCCTGACGCTTGACCGATGCACACAGTCAACACAGGAGTGCATTGACTGTGAAGTGGCGGAAGGTTGCGCATGGTGCCAAGGCGAGAACTATGATGCTGCCGAAACGCCCACCATCTATCAGCGTGCTACTGCTATTTGCAAGATGCACAAGGCAAGGGTGCGTGCCAACAACTACTATTGGAACAAACTCTTCCGCAAAATGGAGAAAGGAGGCGAACGATGATACAATACCTCGTGATATTACTGGATGACACTTCTGTTTCGTTCTGCCATTACAATAACTCAAACAACGAGCGGAGACTGATGCCGTTGGACACGCTGAAAGCCGGCATACGCTATGCGATGAAGGAGAACCTGAATGTCCAATTCGTGTATCCAGGCTATTCGTTGCCAGAAGAATACGAAGAAGCTATCGACAGCGTTGAACACATCAAGATAAAGCCATCCGATTGTGCAGACGGTGCTGACGTGGTAGTATTCGACGATATTGAAACATTGGTGGGTGTTGCTGATTTCTCGAAGCGTGTGGCATATACGTTGCGGACAGACAAGCACTCACTCTTTGAGGATGCGGAGAAACTCCTTCCTATATTATATAAGGTGGAGCGACTGAATATTGTCATCACCGACATCGAGTCGTTCACGGATGATGACTTTGACACCTACAAGTCGGTTCTTGACACATTGGCAAAGGAAATAGAGAAAGTCTATGTAGAGGGCAAGACCGTACAACTGAACTTGCTGACCGACCGCATGATGATTGACAAGATGAACAACTGCAGTGCTGGTGACAGTTGCATTACGCTTGCGCCCGATGGTAAGTTTTATCTCTGCCCTGCATTCTATCTGTCGGAAGATAGTTTCGCTGTAGGTGACCTCGCTTCGGGACTTGACATCAAGAATCAGCAACTCTATCGACTTGACCACGCTCCGTTATGCCGCAACTGCGATGCCTACCAGTGCAAACGCTGTATTTGGTTCAACCGCAAAACTACATTGGAGATGAACACGCCGAGTCATGAGCAATGCGTGGTGGCGCACTTGGAACGCAACGCCAGCAGAAACCTGTTGCAGACAATCAGGACGCATGGCACGTTCCTGCCGGAGAAAGAAGACATCCGTGAAATAGATTATCTCGACCCGTTTGACGTAAGAGAAGAATGGTAAAACTTCAAACTAAAGAAATATGGCAACAAGAAAATTAGTGGGACAAGTAACGCCCGAAGAAAAAGAAGAGATACAGGCTTTGTTCGAACGCCGCAACGGCTTGAACGAACTGGCGAAGATTGTAACTGCCGACAATACGGAACTCTATGAAAAGTTGATAAAAGACCTTGGCGAGACAGGCACGAAGTTTCAGTCGTGGTGGGACAGAATGGCAACCAAATACCAATGGGAGAGCATTGAAGGCGGAAACTGGGAGATAAACTTCGAAACATGTGAAATCTTTTTAATGGGAGGAAAGTAATATGCTAATGGTAATGCCTTTATTTATCGGAACATCCGAGCTGTTGCTAATCGCAGCATTGGTATTGCTCCTCTTTGGCGGCAAGAAACTGCCCGAGATGATGCGCGGTTTGGGACAGGGCGTGAAAGCCTTCAAAGAAGGAATGAACGAGAATGGGGACAAAACTCCTGAAGAAAGCCGGCAGCAAGAAGTTTCACCCGAAGGAGAAAAGCAAGAAACAGAACATCCGCATGATGATGGACAAAGATAACATGGCATCAGAAAAT
>CAVKLF010000026.1:0-24179 GCA_963657075.1 bacterium
GCCTGCTTCTCCAACTCGGGGATGTACATGGTCTTGTCCACGTAATATAAGTTTTGTTCCACCATCGTCCGGAAATCCGACACTCCGTAGGGAACCTCCTTTACCGTCTGTACCATAGCTTTTTCGTTTGAATTCAAATCCGCCGACAAAGATAAGGGAAATTATCCACATCTCCAAATATTTCCGCAACAAAAAAGTATCTTAGGATACTTGCCCAAGTATCTTAACTTACTTGGCAATGTATCCTAAGATACTTGTCTATTTCATTTCACATACCTACTTCTTGCACATTCCCAAGAAATACTTATGTATCTCCAGGCTGTCGTTCAACTCGGGATGGAAGGCGGTGACGAGCTGGTTGCCTTGGCGAGCAGCCACAATCTTTCCGTCCACCTCGGCCAAGACCTCCGCGTCGCCCCACACCTCCTTGATGTAAGGAGCACGGATGAAGGTCATGGGGATGTTTCCGGCAATGCCCTTCATCGGAGCCTCCACATAGAAGCTGCCAAGCTGGCGACCATAGGCGTTTCTCAGAGCCGTGATGTCCATGGAGGCGATGCGATGGCTCGGCTCGCCCTCTATCTTCTTGGCGAGGAGGATCAAGCCGGCGCAAGTGCCATATACGGGCAGACCGGCGGCGATAGCCTCTTTCACAGGTTCCATTAAGCCGAGTTCGTTGAGGAGCTTCGCCTGCGTGGTACTCTCGCCACCGGGAATGATGAGACCATCCTTCGGTTGGTCCCAGTCCTTCCGCTGGCGAATCTCGAAACTGTCTACGCCCAACTGAGCCAACTTCTGCCGATGCTCAGCAAAAGCTCCCTGTAATGCTAATACTGCTATTCTCATAACATCTTATTTACCTCTTTCGGCCATGAGCAAGGCGATTTCCTGCTCGTTGATGCCCACCATCGCCTCACCGAGGTCCTCGCTCAACTCTGCCAGCATCTTGGGGTCGTTGTAGTTGGTCACGGCCTTCACGATGGCCTGGGCACGCTTGGCGGGGTTGCCGCTCTTGAAAATACCAGAACCTACAAACACACCCTCGGCACCAAGCTGCATCATCAGGGCTGCATCGGCAGGAGTAGCCACACCGCCGGCTGCGAAGTTCACCACAGGCAACTTGCCGTTCTCATGCACATACTTCACCAGGTCGTAGGGAGCCTGCAACTGCTTGGCAGCCTCATACAGTTCGTCCTCGCTCATGGAGGTAAGACGCTTGATCTCGCTCTGCATCATGCGCATGTGGGTAACAGCCTGCACCACGTCGCCCGTGCCTGGTTCGCCCTTGGTACGAATCATCGTAGCACCCTCTGCGATACGACGAAGAGCCTCGCCCAGGTTCTTGGCACCGCAAACGAAGGGCACGTCAAACTTGGTCTTGTCGATATGGTAAACATTATCTGCCGGGGAGAGCACCTCGCTCTCGTCGATATAGTCGATCTCGATGGCCTGAAGAATCTGAGCCTCAGCGAAATGACCGATGCGGCACTTCGCCATCACAGGGATGGAGACCGCCTCCTGGATGCCCTTGATCATCTTAGGGTCGCTCATGCGCGACACGCCACCAGCCGCACGGATGTCGGCGGGAATACGTTCCAAAGCCATCACGGCACATGCGCCGGCAGCCTCTGCTATCTTTGCCTGTTCGGGAGTTGTTACGTCCATGATTACACCGCCCTTGAGCATCTGTGCCAAGTTACGGTTCAATTCTTGTCTATTTTCTGCCATAATTCTATGTTTTTTATTGATTGATGGCTGCAAAGGAACTACTTTTCGGAAAATTAAAAGAAGAATGTTCTGATAATTACAAACATTGCGTCAGTTTATATAAAAGCACGTTCCCGAATATATACGCCCCATTCCCAAATGTATAAAACTATGCAGAAACTAAAGCAGTTGACTCAACTTTCTGAAGTACCGAAAGTTGGGAAGTTAAGGGGAGTTAAGAGAAGTTATCGCTCTCTACGAGAGCTGTGAAGTTAAGGGACAACACCTTTTTTTTGCAGGAATCTTGTCATAAGTAAGTAGGGCTGTTGTCCCCTAAATTCCCCCTAAATTCCCTTAACTTCTTTAACTTCCTACACTTCAGAAAGCTGAAAAGTTGACTTTTTACCTTTTTACCTTTCGAAATGCCGAAGGCGTTATCCCTCTCATCTTCTTGAAAAACTTGGTGAGATGAGCCTGCGAAGAGAAGCCGAAAGTATTGGCAATTTCTTGCACGGTGCGTGAAGTAGTGGAGAGTTCGCGCTCTATCTCCTTCACGATGTACTCGTCGATGATGGTCTTCGGAGTCTTTCCGGATATGCGACGGGTAACTTGGGCAAGATAGCGACTGCTCACATTGAGCTGGTCGGCATAGAAATGCACATCGCTATAAGTGCGACAATAATTGTTGACTTGCGAGATAAACTGATTGTACAGATCGGAGCTTCTGCCCTGTAAATTGCTTTCCCTAGCCAGCTCTACATTCATAAAATCTTGTGCCATCGCCAAGGCTTCATCCATGTTTTTGCCTTGGTTCAGATATACGGCAAGGGCGGAAGAGAATCGATTGGTAAGACCATGCGAGTTGGCATTGTCTAGCAAGAACACCTTTAACCCCTTATTCTCTACCATGCGTAGGAGTTTGGCATTTTGGAGGATGATGTCGTTCTCCTTCTTCCTCGCCACGACTACCGAGCAAAGGGGCAACAGACGATACTTAATCTGGCTCACCACATCCTCAGCCATCAGTGCATCGCCATTACTCGACCATATCACTGGAGCATAGATGATGTAGTCGGGACGATATTTTACCAATGCTTCTATGACTACTTCGAGGGTTTCTACCTTACGCATCATGCCCAGCTTCACGATACTCGGCTGAATATCATTCATGATGGCTTCTATCTGTCCCGACACAATCTGGGCTGGGAGGTCGAAGAATTCCTGGATACCCAGCGTGTTCTGTACGGTGATGCTGGTAATGGCAGAGGCGGCATAACCACCCAGTTCGGATATCGTCTTGATATCCGCCTGAACGCCCGAACCGCCAGTGCTGTCGGAACCCGTTATCGTCAATATCGGTCGTAAGTCCTTCATCTTGTCATTTTCTCTTGGTGCATGCAAAATTACGCAATATTGGGCATTCTGCCAAATAAATAGGGAAGAAAAAGGGAAGAAGACTCGGAATACCTGCAAAAGTGTGTGGATTACGCATAGATTTTGAGACATCTCTAAATAACAACGTTAGTAAGCCGAGAGCTTTTGCGCATTTTGACCTCACACCTCACTGAGCAAATCATAACATATTGCTATTCAGACAGTTTACCGTCGTGAAGTATTGCTCTCAGACCTCACTTAGACCTCACTTTGACCTCACCTTTTTAAATTGATGGTGCAAAGGTACGAACTTTGGGAGAAGCCGAAAAGGTATAAACGCGGAGCCGCATACTGTGGCAAGTGAAGTCTAAGTGAGGTCTAAGTGAGGTCTAAGTGAGGTCTAAGTGAGGTCTAAGTGAGGTCTGAGAGCAACACTTCTCCGCTATAATACATTCATAATCAATCGGATACAGCATCTTAGTGAAGTGTGAGGTCTTTTTCCACACACTCTTATTAATGGTTCGACAAATGCCCGTATCGGGAGATTGTCCCGACACTTCTAGCACAACGTCTCGACGTTGTGCTTGTTGCCTCGCCACGGCAGTTTTTTGCTCTAGAAAGGGCAAGAATTTGCCCTCGAAGGGGCAAATTCTTGCCTACGCTGGGCACAAATCGTTACTCCCTAAAGTGACCGAAGACTCTAGAAAATCACCATTTCAGTGACCTTAGGATAGAAAAATCCCCTAGACTTCAGAAGTTACTTCCTAGCCTAGGGGATTTATCTGGATAAGCTATAAAATATTATTCCTGAGCGGCATCCGATGCCTCTGCCACAACGTCGGCAGGTATCTCCGAGCAGCGCTCGTAGCGGCACACGTCGGTTTCATCGCCTACTGCAGTCCAAATCATCGAACCGCTAGCCAAGAGGCGAGTTACGATGTACTTCTGGTTCCAGTCGCCCATACCATAATCGTAAGTACCATTGATGACGTAGCCCTGATAAGGGTCGTTGGTGATATAGAATGTTCCCGTGGTATGCTTGGCGTACATACTCTGGAGCTTGTCATACATCTCCATGGTATTGTCGCGGCGATTAAACTGGATGTAGCAGTAACTGCCTTCTGGCAGTTGCGCCCCATTCCACTCCACGAGTTTCCAGGTGCCATTCAGATTGGCAGGGGTTACCTCCAGTGATGGCTCCAAATACTCATCGTCATCGCTGCTGCAAGATACGAAGCCACAGGTAAACAATGCTATCACCAGGAGGGTGAAGAGTTTGATCAAATGTTTCATATTCCGTTTTCTTTTCTTTCGTTGATAAATATATAACTAGTTGCGAGTAACCGATACCTGTATGGTACGGTCGGAAGGCCGAGCATCCACTCCCTCCAGGATGATGGGGAAAGTAAAGGTCTCTGGCAGCGTTGCGGGCAACTTGTCTACCAGAAGGGTGATGACCAAGTCTGCCTCCTCACCAGGCTCTATCACCTCTGGCTCCGTAGCCAACTTGGCGTAGGGAGGCAGCAAGAGGCTGCTGATGCGAAGCGGTTTGTTGCCACTATTCCCACAAAGGATGCGTTCGGAAGGTTGCATACCGGCCGCTAGTTCGGAAAAATTGACCTTCGCCTGCTTCAGTCGCAATGCTCCCATCTTGTGTGGATAGCGAGCCCACACATCCTTACTGGGCAACACCTTACCAGACAAAGCCAACTTGACGGCTGGTTGGCCCTCCACCTCGGCGAGGTAGACGAAGGCCCCAGTATTGATGGTACCAGGGTAGTTGTTGGGCGTAAACGTGATTTGTATCTGGCAACTGTCACCTTTCTGGAGCGTAGCACCCTCCACGTTGGCCTTGGTACAGCCACATACGGTCTTCACCTGTGTGATGTGCAGCACCTTCCCACTCACGTTTCTACCCACAAAGGTATAAGTACGGGGGGCATCGTCTTCGGTCATCGTGCCACAGTCTATCAATGGTTTCTCAAACCGAAGGAGTTCTTGTGCTTCCATCGCAAGCGACGGAAGCACCAAGGCGATGATCAATGCAACGATTCTCATAACCAGTTTATACATTATATTTATATATATTGCCTACAAGATGACTCTTATAGCCATCCATTTCCATTTGCACTCTTTCGTACGATGACAGTAGCCTTCTGTTCGGTACCATCACTAGCCTTTACTGTAATGGTAGTACTTCCGTTAGCCACACCCGTTACGATGAGTTGTGTGCCCTTGACTGTAGCGGTAGCCACCGACTCGTTAGCCACAGTGCAAGTGTAAGTGCCAGCGGCACCTGCATTGAAATAGTGTGCAAGATTAAGTGTCTGCTGCTTGCCTGTAGCCACATAGAGGTTAGGCAACTTCATGTCGGAGCCATTTCCATCTATGTTCTTGAGCAATTTGACAGCATCTATCAAGCCCGCACCCATCTTGCCTACATACTTGGAAAGTTCCATAATCTGAGGAGAGGTTCCTACAGTAGTATGGTTGAGGTAGTAGGTCTTCTGGGCACCATTCGCATAGTAGCTATCCAGTTCCTTCACAGATTGCTTCATCAAATTCACATAGTCGGTTGCACGGAAATGACGATGCTGCTTGGCAGCGTAAGCCAAACCAAGGGCAGCCACACCCGATACATGAGGACAAGCCATGGAAGTTCCCTCCATAAAGCCATAGGAAGGTTTTCCATTCTGAGGCAATGTAGAGAGCACAGCACCTTTCTGCTCACTGGTCTCTGCCCAATATTCTTCCTCATCCTCACCTATCTTACCGTAGTATTCCAAGTCGCCTCCAGGAGCGCTCAATGTTACCAGGTCTCCAAAGTCTGTATAACAAGCTGGGGTAAAGTCGGCTGCGAGGGAGGCCACGCAAACACACTTGGAGTAAGCGCCTGGGAAGGCTGGATTGCCTGCATACTCGTTACCAGCAGCAAAGACAGGGATACCACCATCGATGACTCCATTAGGAGAACCGGCATTGTGGATGAAATAGTCTAAGGCTTCCTTCTCCAAAGGATAAGTAGCAGCCCACTCCTTTTCTGTGGCAGGACCCGGAGTATAACCATCGATGATGCTAGACTCTGATGAGTTGTAACCCCAACTGCACTGCAGGATGACTGCCCCGTTGTCGGCAGCATACTTGATAGCTCTAGCCTCGCCTGCCAAAGTTACGCTACTTGAACCCGAGAACACCTGGCAAGACATAATCTTGACACCAGAATTAGGAGTACCATCGCCACCTGCTACGCCGCATACTCCGATGCCATTTCCGTTTACAGCCGCGATAGTACCAGCCACGTGTGTACCATGGCCAGAGTCATTGGTATCTGTCCAAGTAATGTCGCCACTGTCTGATACAAAATTGTAACCATGCTGGTCGCCTTCGTAACCATTTCCATCGGCATCCGTCTTGGCACCCTGAGTCTCACCAGGGTTGTTCCACATATTGGCAGCCAAGTCTGGGTGAGTATACATGACACCCTCGTCGAGGACTGCTACGATGATAGAAGAGTCGCCCGTGCAGGTTTTCCATGCCTCCACAGCATTGACGTCGCAACCTGCCTTGGCACCAGCCTGATTATCATTAAGATTTTCAAACTGATAGTTGCCAGCGCCAAGATTGTTGTAGTGCCACTGGTAAGCGAGTCCTGGGTCGTTTGGCTCATCTGCCAACGCACGCGTACCTTTCTTGGCCTTAAGTGCATTCTCGTTGAGATAGATGCGCTTGCTATCGGTACTATAGGCACGCTTGATGTGACCATTGCTCTGCACCTTGGAGATTTCGCCCAATTGAGACAGACGCTCGGCGGCAGCCTTCAGGTCGGTGTTCTTGTCAAACTTCACCGTGTACCAGAGATGGAGCCCTGCCTCACGGGTACGTGCCTCCGTCTTGGCATCCACGGGGAACACACGTTTGAAGCTATAACTGCCCAAGATGTCGAGCACCTCATCGGTAGAAGGAATGCCCGAACGAGTTCCTGCCTTGCCGCCACGGGTCATTGCGCTCTGTGCCTGGTCGAGGATGTCGCTCATCTCTGGGCTAAACTTAATCAACAGTTCGCCTTCCTCTGCACCATCAGGAATAACCACCTCCGACTTGTCGGTAGAGGAGTCGCTGGTCGACAGGTTGTCTGCACAACCCGTCAATGCCAGGGCGACCATTGCTATATAGAAAAACTTTTTCTTCATTGTTTATTACTTTCTTACTGTTCTACTTCTCTTATACTTAGCTTCCAAGGAAGCCTCATCCACATCACCTGCCGCTACGTATGTACGATAGTAAAGAGGATAAGCCACACCAGCCACCTGCGAGTTGGTGCCAGGGTCTTTGGTACCATAGTAGTAATCGTATACGTAAGAATCCTCGGTCATGTTGGAGAAGCCCACGCTCTTGCCACTGGTGTTCTTACCCTTACCCTGCTGATTATACACCATAGTAGCAGGATACCACTCCACAGCATGTGGATGATAGAGAAGCCACTTAGGCACCTTGCCTGTAAAGAAGTTGAGGTTCAGCGCCAGCATACGGCACTTTGGCAATACACGTGGCACCTGAGTACCATACACATCCTCGTAAACTACAGTACCATCCTTCTGCTTGCAAGTAACAGGATTGTTGCGGGTAAGCAACCACTTACAGGTATCGCCCACCAACTTGTCTTTCCAAGCGTTCTTGTCGGTAGAGAAGTCGCTGCTGTCATAGCGTGTACGACATCCAACTGCCTGCAAAGCCTCATCCATCTCGTCATCGGTAGGAAGTTCGCCCTCCAGGAAGCAATAGGAAAGTTCCAAGTCGCGAAGATTCTCCCAGGTCAAGAGCGACAAGAGTGCCTGGCGCTCTGTGCCTCCACTGATGTTACCATAGAGACCGATAGGATTATTATTGTAAATGTAGTTGCCGTCACTGTTCTTATCCAGCACGGAGAGGTCGATGGCCACATCGGTACGGCGCTGTGCATAGATTTGCAGGGAATGGAGATGTGGGAAGTTGGTCTTGTTGACCACCTTGGTTATGTCTGACAACTTGTTGAAGTTGTTGCTTACCAAGTTGAGAGACTCCAACGTATTGCCCAGACGGGTGAAATTACTTGGGAAACGAACCAAGCCATACGCATAGACTGTCAAGTTCTTCAAGTATTGCAGTTCGCAGATATCCTCGCCCAAGTCTACCTCACGAATCTGGTTGTTCTGGTTGGCAGAGATAGAGAAAGACTCCAAGTATTTCAAGTTCTTCACCTCCTTAGGAAGAGTCTCGCCAGACTGCAAGTTGATCATGCTGAAGCTCACAGAACGTACACGTCCGTTAGCTTCGGGATGACTCTTCACAAAGGCATCAGTAGATTCCCAAAGGGTTACACTACTCCAGTTGCGCATGTTGTCGCTGGTCTCGATGGAAGCCATACTATTGACCTTCTGATTGATCATGATGATAGACAACGAGTCGCCAGCACGATTGTCCTCTATCTTCTGAGCAGCCTTTTGGCGAACAGTAAGTACCACGTCATCAGCTATCTTGTTGCCCTCGTCGTCTACCAACTGTGCGCTGGCATCCACTGGCACCAAGTGAACTTTCGCTACACGCACAACTGGCACTACGTTCATCTCCCAACGGAACTTGAACTTCACGCTGCAAGGACGATCCTTGCGATCGGGACTAATACCTAGATTGGCACCCACGAGTTGGTCCTCGTTCTTGCTGTTCAAGAGCCATCCTTCACGCTCGCTCTCGTAGTCAGCTTTCTCTGCATCAGTCAAGTCGCCCTCAAAAGAGTAATCGATGCTGCCGATTTTACACTGCAAGTTGGCTGTAATCAAACTCTCGAAAGTTCGATTGTCATAGCTATCCGAATTGTCGATCTCGACCGTTGGCTTATCAATGTCAATCTGCTTGCCATAGCCAAACTGCTTGACAGTAACAGTACGACGCTGCCCATTGTCACCGATAAACGTAATCTCAGTAGAGCGTCGACCAGCCATGAAGGTAGAGTCTACCACCACACTGGCGCTGGTAGAGCCGACACCATTGGCAGGGGTCAGCATCAACCAAGGTTCAGAGACATTGGCAACCCAATTCTGTGAGGCAGAAACGGCAAGCTGCTCTGAGCCACCATCCTTACCCATCTCTATAATCTCCTTGTCGAGTTGGAGTCCGCCAGGAATTTCCGCATCGTCTTTGTCGCTACAGCTTGCTGTAAACAAGCCTGTAGCGAGCACTAGGAGACATGTCAGTTTATTAATATATTTCATACAATAACTTCTTATCTTTTATATGATTTGAGAATCCTATGTCTCTCTTTATTCGAGATCCAACGCATCGCAGCCGCGGATGTCTTGTGTCTTATCGTAGAACAACATGTAGGCACCAGCCTTGATGTAGTTGCATACGCTGGTTACATCGATGGAGATATTAGGGTTGTCCTTGATGTTTACGATGTAGAGATGATAAGTCAAGGTCTCATCTACCTTGCGTATGTCATTGCTACCTATCTGGAACTGTATCAAGCTTGGACACTGGGTAATGCCTGTGGGCCAAGTGCGCAAGATGCGATTTCCCGCTGCATCACGCTGATGGTTGATGGCGAACGCACGGAGAACGGCGCTGTTCAATGGTTGCGTAGGCACCTCGCTGAAGCAGTTGTAGCTCACATCCATATTGGTAATATATGGCAAGGTGGTCGAGCGGAAGTCATCTGACAAAGACGTCAACTTATTGAATCTCAAGTCGATAACTTGCAGAAGATAGGCATTCTTGCCTGTGATGGAACCCTTAGGTATCATCTCCATCTGGTTGCTATTCAAGTCGATAGTGGTGATAGGAGAACCCGCAGTAAACAACTCGCTAGGGAACTTCGTAATCTTATTGTTCGACAACGTCACCGTAGAAGCATTGATTCCCTTGTAAGTACCGTGGGATGTATCCACACCTGTAATCTCATTGTATGAGAAATCCACCGAACCCATCACATGCACAGAACTTGCATCAAAGATATTAGGAATCTTCTTCAACTTGTTGTGGGCAAAGGTCAGGCTCTCTGTATTCTCTGTAAACGCACAGAGGTTAGCAGGTATTTCCTCTATCTGGTTGTTGTTAAGATAGAGAGAAGACAATCCTACCTCTGAACCAAATGGATGTACGGTCTTGATATTGTTGTAAGCCAAGTCGAGCAATCCCAGATTGATCATCTTGCTCAATGCCGATGTCTCGGGGAACTCTTCCAGATTATTGTAGCTCAAATAGAGAATCTGCAAGGTCTTACCTGTCTTTTCCTCTGCCAAACGAGTCCAGTCGCTTCTCAACTGAGCGGCGGAAATACCCTTGTTGCGAGCCAAGTTCATCGCCTGCAAAGCTGGAAGATTGTAATAAAACTCTGGCAAACGAGTCAACTTAGGACAATTGTAAAGTTCGATGTCGGTAAGGTTGGTCATGCCATCCCAAGACGCATCTGTAAACTCTGCTGCAAACTTGCCGTATGTAGCATCGTCGGCATTATAGAACTTGGCACACACCTCATCTGAAGTGATCGAGGAGTTGCCTATATAGAACTGCTGCAACTTGGTCAAGCGATAGATAGCCTTTGACACACCAGAGATTTGGTTGGTCAAGGTACCGATCTGCGCATCCTTCAACTGGATGCGGCTATCCTTCTGGATACGGTTCTTAGCCTCTACTTTAGGGTCTGAGTTGTAGCTCTCCACGATCATCTCCGACATGTTGGCACGAGGGTCATACTTCAAGAACTTGTTCTCGTAGTCGTGGCGCATGGTCTGCTTCTTGGCTGAAGTCAAGCTGCTGGCATCATAGTCATTGAAGATGTTGGCACCTATCTTCTCGTCATGAGAACCTAGGTTGAGCACCTGAAGTTCTGTCAACTGACCGATGGCATCTGGCAAAATGCCTTTGGCTCCAAAGCCAGCCAACACAAGTCCCGTAACACGTCCATTACTATTAAGGGTAACACCTGGCTGGTCGCCCCACATATCAAGTTCCTTGTTGAAGTTCCAGTTAGCCCCGAGGAAGGTAGCGTCTCCATAGAAGCTCCAGTCCTTGCCATCGAGTGATTCCCAAATAGCCTTCAGAGCCTCGTAGTCCTTGATATACTCTGCGGTCTTCGACAAGAGAATAGGCACTTGTGCGCTATCAGTCAATTCATTGTCTTTCACCACAAAAGCTTCACCCTTCACTGGCTGGGTTTCATACTTAGTAGTCACAGCACCCGTCTTGCCATAAGTGGTATAAGAGGTTACTTGATAAGTTCCGGCAGGCAACCATACAGCAGAGTCGCAATGGGCAGTGCCAATGTCCATGTACTTGTCATCGGCATTGTCAGGGTTTTGGTTCTCCTTGCTGCCCTCCTCGTAAGTTACCTTCACTTGAGGGAAAGTAACAGTCTCACGGGTAAAGAGATTGGTTACACTGATGTCTACCAGGCGAATATTGGAGAAAAGATACTCTGCCTCGCCGGAACGAGTCTTCTCCCACTCCTTTACGAGGTTAAACTTCACCTCACCACGCTCTACGGTGGCCACCGTCAAGTTTTGTATTTCCAGACCTCCACCTATTACGGTAAAGGTCTCGCCTGCTGAAGAAGCCAACAACTCCTCGTCTACATCGTCATAGAGATAGAATCCAATGACTGTGTAAGTACCAGAGGCAAGTTGGAGTTTGTCACTTCTCAGACCATACTCAGCATTCTCCTCATTGTACGAGTTGAGTGCCAAGGTCTGAGAAACCGTCGTACCATTGTGCTCCATGACTACCTTGATTTTCTTGGCATCGCTCAATTTCTCAAGTTTGTCGGCAGCAGCGGCACGTGATGCTCGCGAGGAGACAGCCTTATTGAGCTTAAACTGCACATATCCGTATGTGCCGTCCCAGCCCTCTGTCTCATTGTCGGAGCAGCTTGTCACTGCAAAAGTCAGCATCGTGACCAGCAGCAACAAGAATGCCTTAGAATATTTATTGAATGTCTTCATTACTTTCTCATTTTCTTGATAGAAGTACGTTTTTTGCTATAGCGATAGCTGTCATAATCGTCACGCTCGATGACAACCACCTTCACTACCTTACCATTGTCTTGGAATGCCAAGAAAGCTGGAGCATTCTCTGTCAGGAAGAAGCTGAACAACCAGTTCTCGTTGGTATCCATCATAGGTTCTACATCAAAGGCTTCTCCACTCATATCGAGAGTCTGCAAGTAGCCGGTTTCCATCATAGACGTAGGATCCCAGTTCTTGATATTCGGATTTACACTTACATATTTACCTACAGAAGTGCTGGCCACATAGATTTCACTGCCATTGTAGCCGAGATAATTAGAACATACCTCGTTATACATACCTGTAGTCTCTTTCACACAGTCTATCTGCTCATAACCGCCGATGATCACAATAGGCGCAGATGCAGAAGTATCGTCACCCGAATTGTCTTTCTGTACAAAGTGCATCAAGAAGTAGCTGTTGTACTGCCAATTCACGGCATTAGGATCTTCCTCGTCTATCATTTTCTCTACATTGCCGAGTTCGTTATATACGGCGGTAGGCAAAGCATACACGTAGCACTCACGCTCACCGCTTGTCAATTCGCTTACAACAAGACGAATGGCGCCATTCTCGCCAGATGCGGTAACAATACGGCTGGAAACAGGCTCCAAGCCCCAACTCTGCTGCTGGAAGACTACCAAAGTATAGTCATCGCCTGCAGTCTTGAGCGTGAAAGGCACAAAGTTAGAGAATGTAAATGTATTGGTAGTCTCATTACCCGCAGCACCGGTAGTTCCCGTCTGAGAGAAAGTCTTGCCATCAAGAGAAACCGTCCAGTCTGCCCAAGGGGTAGAAGTAGGATAAGTAACATCCATCGTACTGGTTGGCATTCCGTTGTAGACAACAGGTACAGTCACCTTTGCCTTGCCGTCTTCTGATGCGAAAGTAATCGTTTCACCAGCCTCCAAGCCAA
Organism: bacterium; assembly: GCA_963657075.1. Lineage (GTDB taxonomy): Bacteria > Bacteroidota > Bacteroidia > Bacteroidales > Bacteroidaceae > Prevotella. The sequence goes on from CAVKLF010000026.1 coordinate 13,036, forward strand.
TGGCATACTTGGCACTCACGGTACCTTCCTTAAACATGGCGCCACCTTCTGTCTTCTCATTCGCCTTACCTACTAGGAAACCGCCATCAAGTTCCACCCAGTTAGGCATGTTGGTGGCAGCAAAACGATAATTGGCCTCCACGGCAAACTTAGTATAAGTATTGTAACCAGCCACGATACCTGTCTCAGTAATATCATTGCCTTCTACGTCATACACCTTCAGGCTATAGCCATCGGCAGAACGCTCCACCTGAGCAATAGCCACCTTCTGACCGCCCATCGTGAGAAACAACTGAGCTACGCTCATGTCCTTGCTTGCATCGTCGTCTGTGATAAGTACCTTCAAGGTCTGCTTACCAGTAGTACCATTTACCACAAAGGCTGCCTCATCGTTATCCTTTTGGATTTTACACCAGATGGCTGAAGAAGAAAGGCTCCAGTTGGCGTTAGCCTCGAAAGAGAATTCCTTTACATCGCCTGCAGCACCAGCAATGGTCTGAACTTCAGGGAACACTGGGGTTACGGCATCGTTGTCATCGCTGGAACAAGCGGTGAACATGCACACTGATACCAGTGCCATGAGTGCGAGCCAATATTTTGAAATCATTTTTTTCATATCTTGTTCTGTTGTTTTAATCTCATTAGAACCACTTTCATGTCGTATTCCAATGAGCGCTTAATATCCTTGTTCTTTCAATTTCTCTGCCTCGGCATCGCTAATCCATTCCATCACGGTAATGAATGTACCTACGGTACCATACGAAGAACCGTCCTTGTTATTGACACTCATGGTGACATACTGCAGGACGTAATTCTGGCAAGTGTTATAATAAGAGGTGTAGAGACTGGGCTGACTAATACGCAACTTGCCGTCACCATAAATGGTTCCGAATGCCTCGCCAGTACTACCCGCTACCTGATCATCCATCTCTACTACAGGCTCCAAGAAGTTGCCTGGCTTGAACTTCAGTTTCAGGTCATAGCCCTTATAGTAGATATCCTTCAATAGCACGGTATTCTCCTCACCCTCTACAACCTCCGTCTTGATCAAACGATTGGTTACGTTTTCCAAGTAAGAACTATAGAAAGTAGATGTTACCACACACCATCCAGAGAAGTTATGGATATCGAAAGGACAAGCTTTCTGCATCACCACGTGGGCATAGTCCTTGTAAAGGTCTGTCCAGTTGTATTTCTCGGGGATAACCAACTTGAGGGTGAACCCAAGAGAGTCTGACTTTCCGATATTGTCATAGATACCCTGCACAGCCACATTCGTAGTCATCTCACCAGCCTTGATGGTCACGGTATTATTGAGGATGCGATAGTGCTTGCCCTCGATGGCATTGCTCTGCTTGTCGACTACCTCCACCGCAAAGGTTCGGTCGTAATCAGTTTTCTCAGTAGCCGATACAGGGACATTGAATATCTCATTGTTTTCCTGCACAGGATACTGATAGAGCGTATCAGAGAACATGACATGACTCGGACCCGAATAGGTGATATAGTCTTGCGAACAGCTCGCAAGCGCAAAGAGTACGGCTAATGCCGCCATACATCTCATCATTATTTTCTTCATGATCTTCTGTTTTTATCTTTATTTATTACTCTCGTTAGGTTCTATCTGTGAGCCTGGAGCCTCCAACTCATGCTGAGGAATAGGCCATACGAAGAGAGGATCGTCCTTCTCTACCTTCAAGCTACTCTGTACAAAGTTGGCTGCAGGCTGGTCTGATGCCTTGCGCTCGAAGCCTTTGTGCCAACGTTTGAGGTCGTTCAGGCGGAAGCCTTCCATATAGAGTTCCTTCACACGCTCTGCCTCGATGAGGTCCATGGCGTTGTCGGCACTCATGGTCGTACTGCCATATGTGGAGTAACGGGCGGCACGCAAAGTGGTAATGTCCTTGGCTGCCTTGGTATAGTCTCCCTTCTGGGCATAAGCTTCGGCACGAATCAGGTATTGCTCCGAGAGGCGGAACACCATGGGTTGGTGAACGTGTAGGATACTGTTGCTCAAGAAGGTAGCATCTCCAAAGTACTTGGTAAGCAATGGCCAAGACAAGCCATGGTCGTAACCGGTAGTACGGGTTGTAAAGATGGCAGCGGCACGGAGGTCGTTGCTATCATACGAATTGATTACCCACGTCTCTGGCACATAGTCTGGACGATAAGATACATAGTTGTAGTTATCGAAGATGGTACCAAGTGCACCGCCATAGCTGTTGACAGTAAAGCCCACCTTCCAGATGGCCTCACGAGAATCGCCGTAAGCCCAAATGTACTGATAGTCGTTGTAGCTGCTGGAATATGTATATGAAGAAGCTTTCTCCAAAACATAGTAGCCACTGCTGATTACCTTGGTGGCATACTGGATAGCCTCGTCGTTGCGGTGCATATATAATAGTACGCGCGCACGAAGAGCATCTACAGTATATTCATTGAAGTAAGTGTAGTTGTAAAGCGTTCCACTGAAATCATCCTCCAACTTCAACAACTCTCCAGCCTTGTCAAGATCGGAGAGCACGAAATCATACGAGGCTTTCAGGCTGGCACGCTTCTGTGGCTCACTGCTTTTATAATGCTCTGAGAGAACGACTCCAAGAGTCTGTTCGGCCTGCTCATCGCTATCGTAAGCCTTGCAGAAGCATTTGATCAACTCCGAATACGCCAATGCACGGGCGAAGTAAGCCTCACCACAGTACTGGTCGAGTTGGTCGAGCAGCTTGTCGCTGGTGGTATTTGCCTTTACTTTTTCAACATTGTCAAGCAAGAAGTTGCATTGGCCGATGACATCGTAGAGGTCGGCATAGACAGACTCAATATCGGTATTGGTCGACTTGATGTCTTTCCAACGATAGATATCGCCGTATGTATTGGAATATCCCTTCACACAATACACGAAGTCTGCCTGCAAGTCTGGGAGCAATGTCAAATTACCAGAATACAAGGCACTGCTCTTGAAACTGGCATAGATACCTACTACCAACTTATCGACATCGTCTACTGTATTGACAGCCTTATCCATGGAGATGGAATCCTCTGGATATTTATCAAGACAGGAAGACAATGACAAGGCTAAAGCTCCCGTCAGGATATATGTCTTTATATTTTTGATATTCATTTGTATAATCTCCTTTCTTGTTTAGAATTGCAGTTCTATACCAAGCGTAAACTGGCGAGACGCTGGATACTGTGCTTGATAAATATTGGACGAAACCTCAGGGTCAAGACCATTGAAGCCTGTAATGGTAAAGAGGTTCTGTGCCTGGCCGTAGATTCTTACCAACGAGAAGAAGTGAGTCTTGCTCAACAAGCTCTGTGGCAAGGAGTAAGAGAGGCTGAGATTCTTCAAACGCAAGAACGAAGCGTTCTCCAAGTAACGGTCGTCCAACTGGTTTACCTCGCCCCACTTAGGGATATCGGTGACATCGCCAGGATTCTTCCAACGGTCATACAAAAGACGTTTCGACTGGTTGTAGGCCGTACCAAAGGTTACACCACTCTCTTCGAAGTAGCGGTCATTGTTGATGACATAACGAGTACCTATCCAACTAAACTGTGCAGAAAGTTGCAAACCCTTCCAACGCAAACTGGTACCAAAACCACCCATCCAAGGAGCATCGTAGGTTTTGCCTGTCATTACCTTGTCACTTTCACGGAACTCATTGGTAATATTGCCATCCTTATCGTACCAAAGCTGTTCGCCATTGGCTGGGTTGACACCAGCGTAACGATTCAAGTAGAACTCGCTGACAGAGTGCCCTACCACATATTTCAAACCAGTAGTTGAGTTCACATACTCTGTTACACCATTGTAGAGTTCCTTCAAGCGGTTGCGGTTATAAGAGACGTTAGCACTTACATTCCAAGTAAAGTCCTTGGTCTGGATGATGTCGCCGTCAGCACTCAATTCGACACCCTGGTTGGTCATCACACCCACGTTCTTCCAACGATAGCCCTCGCCTGTTACGGTATAAGACTCTGGCACGCGCATCAACATATTGGAGGTACGCTTGTGATAAGCCTCTACACTGAAATTGAAACGGTTAAGGAAACCTAAGTGAAGTGCCAAGTTATTAGCCCAAGTAGACTCCCAGCCCAGTTCCTCGTTACCACTCTGTGAGGGGTATAGGCCTGCCGTGTCATTATAGTTGGTTCCACCTGAAACCAATGCCAAATGATAGTAGTTTGGTATCTCGGAGTTACCAGAGGTACCAGTGCTCACCGAAACTTGTGCATTCGTCAACCACTTGTACTTTTTGAGCCACTCTGTTTGCTTCACATTCCACATAAAACCGAGAGACCAGAATGTACCCCAACGGTGGTCTTTACCAAAACGTGAAGACGCATCGGTACGGAGCGAGAAATCGGCATAGTAAAGTTCCTTGTAGTTATACTCGCCACGCATAAAGAAGGACAAGTATGAATAATCTGAAGAAGAATCAGACCAACGGCTGGCACGTGTTCCTGAAGAAACATTGGTCAACAGATCGTTGTTCTGACCACGGGTATATACATTGAATCCCTCAGAATGATAATCGACAGCTTCCTGACCAAGCATCACATTGAAGGAATGAATGTCTTTCAAAGTGAAACGATAGTTGGCGGTTGTCGTCTCCGTCAAGTTGAGAATGTCGCTACTCTGACGGGCTGCAATACCCTGTCCATTGTTGGAAGAGAGACTTGGAAACGACTGCATAAAAGCTGTGGAGTGAGAGAAATCGGCACCAAACTGCGTGCGGATGGTCAAGTTCTCTATCGGATAAATCTCAGCATATATGGTGGAAAGCACCTTGTACTTCTTGTTTTGAATAGGGTTCTTCGCCATATATTCAATAGGATTCTCACTGGAACCTGCCCAATCGCCCTTGGAAAGAGAAGCCAAGCTGCCATCCGAAGAATATGGATTCCAATAAGGCAACATGAAACGGCAAGCCGAGATAGGCGTTACTGTGGTATAACTGCCATCGTCTGCCTGCTGAGCCTCCTCATAAGCAGCCATGGTATTGGTACCTATCTTCAACCAATTACTTGCCTTTACATCGGCATTGGTACGGATGTTGTAACGACGAAAAGTAGAATTCTGCGCAATACCGTCCTGGTCGTAGAAACCGCCCGAAACATAATAGTTCAAACGATCGGTGGCACGATTTACGGAGAGTTCGTAACTCTGGAGCGGAGCACGGTCGTTGAACACCTCGTCGAGCCAGTTGACATTAACCTTAGAAAGGAGGTTGTAATCCTTGCCAGCATCCAGTCCTACTTCCTTCTCAAATTGGATACGCTCGTTGGTATCCATCATCATCCAGTTGTTCTGGGCTAGCTGAGAAAAACCATACTGTGCACGAAGAGTCACCTTCGCCTTGTCCATGGAGAGTCCACGCTTAGAGGTAATAACAACCACACCATTGGCTGCACGGGCACCATAGATGGAAGTAGAAGATGCATCCTTCAAGACAGAGATAGACTCGATGTCGTTAGGACTCAACGTATTGAAATCGGAGCTAGAAATAGGCACGCCATCCAAGATAAAGAGCGGAGACTTACCTGAGTTGATGGAGTTGGTACCACGAATCTGGAAGGTAGCAGCCTTGCTAGGCTCACCCGAAGAGCTGATAACCTGCAAACCTGTACTCTGTCCCTGCAAAGCCTGGTCGAAACTGGCAGCAGGCACATTCTCGATTTTTTCAGACTTCACGGTAGACACGGAACCGGCAATGGTACCCTTCTTTCTTACGCCATACGCCACCACCACTACTTCGTCCATCATCTTGGAGTCGGGGGCAAGGGTGACGTTGAGCGTCTTAGTCTGTGCATTGACAGCGTGCTTCTGGGTGGTCATGCCGACATACGAATATACCAGCGTTGCCTTGGAAGCACCCTTAATCTCGATGTTGTAGTTTCCGTCAATGTCGGTTACTACTCCATTTGCTGTACCCTCTTGCATGACTGTCACACCTATCATCGGCTCGTGGTCTTCACTAGACACGATGACACCTTTGACGTGAAATCCTTGCGCCAAAGCTGTCTGAATGGTCAACAATACAAGAGAGACAAGTAAAAGAGTTAATCTTCTCATCCTTGTTTCTAAATTGTTTGTTATAAAATTAAATTAAAATATTTTCTTCTCGTACATACGCATCATACTCTTCTGATAATCCCATCAGTTTCGGATGCGAATAATAAGCTGCGTGCAAATTTACACTTTTTTATTTAGTTATACAAGGATTAAACTAAAAAATAACTATTTTTACCTTTCTCTGTTATATTTCCCCACAATATTAGCCATTTTAGTTACACTTTCTTCATATATTCGGTCGGATTCATGCCAAAGGTCTTCGTAAAGCACTTGGAGAAATAACTGCTATTAGAGAAGCCTACGGTGTACATTACTTCCGACACACTAAACTTACCTTCGCTCAAGAGGTTGGCTGCCTTTCGCATTCTCATCTCTCGAATGTATTCTACAGGTGTACGACCTGTCAGCGACTTTAATTTGCGATACAACTGCTTGTCGCCAATACCCATCACCTTCTGCAGCATCGTGACATTGAAGTCAGAATCTATCATATGCTCTTCGATAGCCCGAGTAATCTCGTCGAGAAGTTTGCGATCAGCCTCATCCATCTCTATTCTTTCACTTGCTCCCCTATTTTGATTTACTTTGTCTGCTTCGGTTACTGGCAATGCATCCGAAGCAGTCTTGATGTCGAGCGAACGGCACACTATCTCATACACTTCCTCGAAAGAACGTCGCGCCACAGCCCCCTTGAGTTGGTCGGAAAGGCGTGCAAAGAAGTTCATACGAGCCTCTACCTGTTGCAGTATCTCTGCCTTTTGGCGGCGCTCCTCTGCCAGGTGCTTACGCACGAGATAAAAATTCATCATCCAAATCACCAGAAAGACAAGAAATAGGGCATAAAGGGTCTTAGCCCACCAAGACAGGTACCAGGGTGGCAGGATATGGATGTCGAGCGAATAGACTTCGTCGCCTATCTTTCCCTCACCATCCACAGCATGTACGGTGAGGTGATAGTCGCCGTGTGGCAAACCATTATAAGATATGTCGATATTTCCTTCCTTGAGATATTGCCAGTCATGATCACTGCCTTCCAACTTATATGCATATACATCAGATGGGTGGTTGGCAAAGGGGAGATCGGTAAGTTGGAGCGTAAAGTTATTTTCATCGCTCTCTAGTGTCAACTCCTTGCTATAATTAGGGGCTACCGGCATATTCTCCATATTCTGGTCTCCGTCACACCCTTTCATCTGCCTGCCATTCACAACGACGCCTGACAGGGTAAGCGACATCGGACGTTCTCGTGGTTCGACAATATTCTCGTCGATAGACACAAAACCATCATTACCACCCATCACCACGCGATGCGTATTGGCTGCATAGTACATAGTGAGAGGAGTGATGGCTGGGATAGCGAAACGAATGCTCTTACCACGCTTGCTAATAACGCTACACTCATTGCCGCTCACTACCCACATACTCCCCTTTACATCGCACATCGTACTTACCTTGCCTCCTACATGCCATGTTTTTACCTGCGGTATAGTTGCTTTGGCTGCATTTTTCACCAGATAGCATTTTACCTCGTGGTTATTGCCTACCCATACGTTACCTTCAGCATCTGTCGTAAGATAGTTGATGACGCCCTCTTCCCTCATGTGCACTACATTCTTTCCAGAGTTCGGGTCGATACGGTCGAGCCTGTTATAAGTACTCGCCCATATCATGCCCTTGCCATCTATCACCATCTGACCTACGTGTAGACCAGACAAAGATTGCTTTCCGCTGTCCGAGTAATGGAAGTCTGCCTTCACTGGGATTGTAGCAGCTGGAGTAGTATGCGATTGCTTGGCTAATTCGACCACAAGGCGCGACTTATCCATAACGAAGATGCCACCCATATAAGAAGCCATCCACATCTTTCTATTCTTGTCTTGCAATATATCGTATGCCCAGGCGGTTGAGTACTTACCGGTCTTATCGTAGACGATGAAGTTTATCTGTTGTCGAGTAGCAGGATGATAGAGATTGATGCCATGGTCGGTGCATGTCCACACATCACCATCATGGTCTTCGTATATCTTACGTACACGATTGTGAGTCAGCGGATAAGCGGCACTATTCTGTTTATACCAAGCTACATCTTGATAACTCATTCCCCCATCGTTTGCTGCGCCTAGCTGACGGAAACGCATCAGCCCGTTGGTTCCGCCCATCCACCAGTCCCCACTCTTCGTTTGCAGGATAGCATGCAGGCAGTTGCCTTCGCCAGAGAACGTTATCTTGTCGAGGGATGTAAACTGGTAATAATTGAAGGTTACCAGTCGGGAGAGTCCGTTGTCGGTACCTATCCATACATTCTGCCACTTGTCTACCATACAAGACCACACTATATTGTTGGGAATCGACGAGGTATTGCGACAGTCGTGCGTATAGTGGTTGACGGCTCCATCCATGGTCATCTCATAGAGGCCATTGTCGGTACCGATGTACAAATTACCATTATCCGCCATAGCAAAGCACTTGATGGAATTACCTCGTAAGGATGCTATCTGTGAAAAGTTTTTCAGTTGTAAATCGGCACAATAAAGGGCACCTTCCGTACCTATCCAATAGCACTTGCGCTTGCTGTCGTATGCCAAAGCATTGACTAGCGGTTGGGTTCCCGTACCAAGCGACAAGAGTTGTCCCTTAGGCATCTGTCGTTTCACATTGGCAGTACCTTTCCTTACCAAGTATAGTCCAGAGAGCGTACCTTTCAATAGTCCTTGCGGTATCTGAAGGAGTGCATAAACATCGCTCCCATACAGAATCTGCTTGTCGAAGGGATGTATCGTGCGCAACTCTCTCATCGCCTTGCTTTTGGCATCATGCTGAGAGGCATTCTGGGCGACAACACCTACATAGCGATTACGATGCAAATCAAACTGCAACAGTCCATTGCCAGAGGCAAGATAGAGCAAGCTACCCTCAGACAATAAGGCATTGACACGAGTGTTGGAAAAATCTTGTGGTGCGTAGTGCTGATAACTATGATAACCATCATAGCTATAGAGTCCGTTCTCCGTACCTAACCACATCATACCTTGTGCATCCTGAGCAATAGAGCAGACAGTCTGCGCTCCATCGAGCGAGACATTTTCAAAGCGTTGTGCCCAAGCCGCTCCACTCACGAACAGCATAGCTATGAACAGGCTAATATATTGTATAGTTTTAGTTATCTTCTTCATGTGTGCAAATTTACACAATTATGATGGTAATACCAAACATTATAAGATAAAAATGCTCACAATGAGAGATTTATTTCTCAGGAACACCCTACATCATTGGAAACAACAACCATAAGTTTTAACGCTTTTAGGTCGCAATCTATGTTCAGAGGTTCTGAACTTATATTCAAAGGCTTTGAACTTGCATTCAAAAGCTTTGAACATAAGTTCAAAGGTTATGAATATAGAACATGTTAGCTTGAAATCGAAAATTCCCCTAGGAATAGCAACAACTATCCCTAGGGAAATCAAATATTTTTCAGCGTCAAGTACTTTTCTGCATCAAATACTTTGCAGCGTCATGGTCTTCTCCAAGCCTCTCTTCGCGTCCTTCACCTTGATGTGGATGTCGCCTTTCTGCTTGCTGCTCTGCACAATAAAAACAAGCTTGCCAGAGAAAAGCTTCATCTGGGGCTGGGTGAAAGGTTCGAGAGAAGTGGCGTCGCCATTGCAGGCTGCCTTGAAGCTGCCCGCGCCCGTCACCTCGAAGGTCAACTCATCATCGGCCAAAGGGCACTCGTTGCCATCCTTGTCGAGAAGGCTCACGGTGATGAAGGCGAGATCGTTGCCGTTGGCTTTCAGATGGCTGCCATGCACCTCATCGCAACCTTCCACCATGCAGGCTACTTCCGAGTCGGGATTGTCGGGACACTCTGCCACGAGCAATAGCTGGGTAGGCTCGCCGGCTGTACGACGCACGTCCTCGCCCACCTTGTCGCCATACTGATTATAGGTGACCACACGAATCTCGCCCGGCTCATACTTCACATTGTTCCAGCGCAAACGATAACGGTCGAGTCTAGAGGACTTGTCCTTGCTTACTCTGCCCTGGCTCTTGCCATTGACGAAGAGCTCGCCCTCCACACCGTCGGTGTAGCAATACACGGGAGTCACCTCTCCCTCGCGGCCCTGCCAGTTCCAGTGAGGCAGCAGGTGGGTGGTGTGCTCATGCTCGTTCCAGCGGGCACGATACATATAGTAGCGATCCTTGGGAAGGCCAGCCAGGTCGCAGATGCCGAAGTAGCTGCTGCGCGAAGGCCAGTAGGTATCGTAGGGGGAAGGCTCGCCCAGATAGTCGTAGCCTGTCCACACAAACTCACCGATCACCCAACTGTAGTCATCCTGCATTTTCCAGTCATCATCTGGCAGGTTGCTCCAAGAGCAATACTCGGTATCGTAACTGCTGCACTGACCATCGGCATAAGGTACGTTGTCCTTGTAACGCACCTGTACAGGGAACTTATACACACCACGTGAGCTAACGGTGGAGGCAGTCTCCGAACCGAGCAGGAAGCCCTGCGGCAACTGGCTGATATTCTTGTAATACTTATGCACACGATAGTTGAAGCCCGGCACATCCATGGTCTGCGCGAAGCCACTCTTCAAGGCAGCCTCAGCCTTGTCCATACCCTGGGTAACGGGGCGGGAGGGGTCCAACTGATGGCAGAGGTCTTGCAAACGCTTGGCTATCTGCACGCCTTCCTTGCTCCATTGCTCGGGAATCTCGTTGCCGATGCTCCACATCACGATGCTCGGGTGGTTGCGATGATGCTTCACGAGATTGGTGATATCCTTGTCGCTCCACTCCTTGAAGAACTTGGCGTAGCCGTTCTTGCACTTGGGATAGATCCACATGTCGAAGCTCTCCGCCATCACCATCACGCCGAGCGAGTCGCAGATGTCCATCTGCATGGCGCTGGGCATGTTGTGGGCGGTACGGATGGCGTCGCAGCCCATCGCCTTCATCATCTTGATCTGTCGGATGAGCGCCGCCTTGTTCTCGGCTGCACCCAGCGGTCCGAGGTCGTGGTGCAGACAGACGCCCTTGATCTTGCGAGTCACGCCATTGAGCT
>CAVKLF010000027.1:0-23886 GCA_963657075.1 bacterium
GGCAGTTGCGGTACATATACTGGTAGTGGTGCTTATGCAGGCGCTACTCTTGGACCCGTCCTAGGTTCTGCTATTGGCGGTTTGTCGGGTGGTCCCCGTGGTGCAGACATGGGTGCCATCATTGGTATGGTGGGTGGAGCTACCGTAGGTGCCGTTTTGGGAAGTCAGGCAGACCAGGCACAAGCTCAGCGTCAGTCATCATATCAAGGTCGTAGTTCTCGTTATCCCCTATATTCTGATGATTCTTATCAGGGTTCATCTGTTGGCAACGACTCTCAGATTTTCGATTCCACCAATGGTGGTGATGACAGGATCTACGATTTGGATATGAATTCATCATCATCGTCATCGTCGACGGGTAGTTATCTTACTTCTTCTCCATCATTGGAGATACTTCATGCTCGGTTTGTGGATAGCAACGGAGATAATTCTCTTAGCAGAAACGAGACTTGTAAGATGGTGTTCGAGGTTCGGAATGCTGGTAAGCAAGCTGTTTACGACATAGTGCCTACTGTTGTAGAAACCACAGGCAACAAGCATATTTTTATTTCGCCCAGTGTTCATGTAGAGAAGATAGATCCTGGTAACGTCATCCGTTATACGGCGATGATCAAAGCCGACAACCGTTTGAAAGAAGGCTGTGCTCGCTTCTGTGTATCTGTGATACAGGGGGGCAAGGCGATTTCTAAGGTTAATCAGTTTGATATTCCAACTAAGCGTTAAAATATAGCGTTAAAATATAGCTTCGCCCTGAAAGGTCAAGTTCTTGTCCATACAAGTATGAGACCTTTCAGGGCGATTTTTGTTTTTCTTATTTCTTTTTGATGACAGGCACTTCTTTCTTTTTGATGACAGGCACTTCCTTCTTTTTCTCTCCCCATCTACTAGGGAGATTATAGTCCGCTTCTGCCATCTCGAAATCTATGATTGGCAATTTCTTGTCTTCAGGTTTGAAGGGCACAGGGTTGTCTACCAACTCCACTTTCACCGAAGCCACGCCTTGGTTGATCATTCCGATTTCCTTGGCAGCTGCCCAAGAGATGTCGATGATTCTCCCCCGACCAAACGGACCGCGGTCGATGACTTTTACCACCACGCTTTTATCGTTGCTCAAGTTGGTTACCTTGAGCAATGTCCCGAAGGGGTAGTAGCGATGAGCGCATACCAGACTGTCGTGGTGGATGCGCTGACCACTTGCCGAACGTGCCCCCGTGGCTCGTTTTGAGTAGAACGATGCTTTGCCGTGCTGGTGTTTTTGGGCGAAGCATGGGGTCAGGCAAAGGGTGGTAAATATTGCGATTATGATAGTTTTTATTTCCATATCATCTTTGTTTATCGGCGCAAATATATGAAAAAATGTTGAAAGATGCAAGTAATTGTCAGAAAATCAGTATATTTGCAAGGAAAATTAAACCTGTATGGAAAATAATGTACCTAAAGAGTGGAATGACTTCTACCTAAAAGACGTCTCATTTGTCAATCTGATGATGCGCCGTATCTATAACGTTCTCATTGTAGCCAATCCCTACGATGCGTTCATGTTGGAAGACGATGGACGTATCGAGGAGAAGATATACAATGAGTATATGGAGTTAGGACTTCGCTATCCGCCCACCTTCACCCAGGTTTCCACCACCGCGGAGGCAGCCGAGGTGTTGCGTTCCACCGTCATCGACCTTGTCATCTGTATGCCGGGCAATGCCGACAACGATGCCTTCGATGTGGCGCGCGACATCAAGGGCAAGTTTCCCAATATCCACTGCGTAGTGCTCACCCCTTTCTCGCATGGCATTACCAAGCGAATGCAGAACGAAGACTTGAGCATCTTCGATTACGTGTTCTGCTGGTTGGGCAACACCAATCTCATCCTCTCCATCATCAAGTTGATAGAGGACAAGATGAATCTGGAGCACGATATCCAGGAGGCTGGCGTACAGATGATTCTCTTGGTGGAAGACTCCATCCGTTTCTATAGCAGCATCTTGCCCAACCTCTACAATTACATCCTGGAGCAGAGCAAGAATTTTTCCAAGGAAGCCTTAAACCGCCATGCCGCCACGATGCGCATGCGTGGTCGCCCCAAGGTAGTGCTGGCCCGTACCCACGAAGAGGCATTGAAACTCTACGAGAAATACTCCGACAACACCCTGGGCGTTATCAGCGATGCCCGCTTCCCGTTGCAGAATGAAGTCAAGGCCGACAGCCGACAGTTAGTACAAAGACAGACCGATACTTTTGGTAGGGAGAAAGATCCCGAGGCAGGACTCAAACTTTTCCGTCATATCCGCAGCCGCGACCCCTTTGTGCCGCTCATCCTGGAGAGTTCAGAGAGCGACAACCGAGCCAAGGCAGAGGCAGAAGGCTTTCGTTTCGTCGACAAGAACTCGAAGAAGATGAGCGTCGACCTCCGGCAGTTGATGGAAGAGCACATGGGCTTTGGCGATTTCATTTTCCGCGACCCGAATACCCACGAGGAAATCATGCGCATCCGCAGTCTGAAGGAGCTGCAGGACAACATTTTTACTATTCCCAACGATTCGATGCTTTATCATATCAGTCGTAATCACATGAGCCGATGGCTCTGCGCCCGTGCCATCTTTCCAGTGTCGGCGTTCCTGAAGAACGTTACCTGGGAGCGGTTGCAGGATGTCGATGCCCATCGCCAGATTATCTTCGATGCCATCGTGCAGTATCGTCACATGAAGAACCTCGGCGTGGTGGCAGTCTTCGACCGCATGAAGTTTGATAAGTACGCCCACTTCGCTCGCATCGGTGAGGGATCTTTGGGCGGAAAGGGTAGGGGACTCGCCTTCCTCGACCATGTCATCAAGCGCCATCCTGAGTTCAACCAATACGAGAATGCCACCGTGCAGATACCCAAGACCGTGGTGCTCTGTACCGACATCTTTGACGAATTCATGGAGACCAACAATCTCTATCCGATAGCCTTGAGCGATGCGAGCGATGAGGAGATTTTACGGCATTTCCTCCGTGCCCAGTTGCCAGATACGCTGATAGCCGACTTCTTCACCTTCTTCGAGGCCACGAAGAGTCCGATAGCCATCCGTTCCAGTTCGCTGCTGGAGGATGCCCACTACCAGCCCTTTGCCGGCATCTATTCCACCTATATGATACCCTGTCTCGCCGACAAGTATCAGATGCTCCAGATGTTGGCTTGCGCCATCAAGGGTGTCTATGCCTCCGTGTTCTATCGCGACTCCAAGGCCTATATGACTGCCACGAGCAATGTCATCGACCAGGAGAAGATGGCGGTCATCTTGCAGCAGGTAGTGGGCGAAGAGTACGGCGACCGCTTTTATCCTACGATGAGCGGCGTGCTCCGTTCGCTCAATTACTATCCCATCGGCGATGAATTGGCGGAGGAAGGTATCGCCAGTCTTGCCCTCGGACTGGGCAAGTACATCGTCGACGGCGGTCAGACCCTGCGTGTCTGTCCCTATCATCCCCACCAGGTGCTCCAGACCTCCGAGTTGGAAAAGGCTTTGAGCGAGACCCAGACCCAGTTCTATGCCCTCGACATGAAGCACGTGGGCGACGACTTCCAGGTAGACGACGGTTTTAATATCCTCAAGGTACGGGTGAAAGATGCCGTCGGCGACGGTTCGCTGCAATACATCGCCTCCACCTTCGACCCCTACGACCAAGTGCTCAACGACGGCGTGTATGAGAACGGGCGCAAGGTGATTACCTTCAACAGTGTGCTCCAGCACGGGGTTATCCCCTTGCCCGAGATTCTACAGATGTCGATGAAGTATGGCGTGGCTGCGATGCGCCGACCTGTGGAGATCGAGTTTGCCTGCAACATCCATGCCGACAAGACCTGCGATTTCTACCTCCTCCAGATACGTCCCATCGTAGATGCCAAGGAGATGCTCGACGAAGATGTGCGGGCGATACCCGACAGCGACTGTATTCTTCGCTCCCACAACTCTCTTGGCCATGGCATCATCGAGGATGTGGTGGACGTGGTGTATGTGAAGTACGACGACCAGTTCTCGGCGATGAACAACTACTACGTAGCCGACGACATCGAGCGCATCAACCGCCAGTTTCTTGCCGATGGCAAAAATTACGTGCTGATAGGTCCCGGCCGTTGGGGATCCAGCGACCATTACCTCGGTGTGCCCGTGAAGTGGCCCCACATCAGTGCCGCCCGCGTCATCGTGGAGGTTGCACTGAAGAACTATAACATCGACCCGAGCCAGGGCACCCACTTCTTCCAGAACCTCACCTCCTTCGGCGTGGGCTATTTTACCATCGACACCAATGTGGAGAACGGAGGTTTTGTGAACAAGGAGATACTCGATGCCATGCCGGCAGTGGAAGAGACCCAGTATGTGCGCCATGTTCGCTTCTCCCAGCCTATCAGGATACTCATGGACGGCAAGAAGCAAGAGGGTGCTGTGCTGCTGCCGAAAGAATAATTAATAAAATATCGGAAAATGAATATAAAAGAAAGTTATCAACAGTGTGTGGATAAGTATGCCGCCGAGGTGGCGGCACTGAAACGCAAGAACACCGGTTTCATTACGGGCGAACTGCTGTCGTTTGCCGCCATCATCGTCTTTCTGGTGTGCTATTTCGCCTTGGATGGCGATACGCACCATTGGCTTCTTGGGGCAGTGCTTGCCTTGATAGCCTACTTTGGTATCCGTCATTTCGACGACAAGAACAAGGAGAAAATAGCCCATCTCTCCGCTTTACTCGTTGTCTACCAGAACGAAATCAAGGCATTGCAGGGCGATTTCACCCCATTCGAGACGGGCGCAGACTATCAGAATCCGCAGCACCCTTACTCCTTCGACCTCGACGTGTTCGGCCCAGACTCGCTTTTCAACCGTATCTGCCGCACCATTACCTCGGGAGGTTCCAGCAAACTGGCAGAAAGCCTCTCCCGTGAGCAACCCTTGGATCAGGCGGAAATAGCCCGGCGCACAGCCCTGCAGTGCGAACTGGCCGAGCAAGAGGAAGACTGGTGCATAGAGTTCCTGGCTCTTGGGGAAAAGAACAAGAGTCAAGTGCTGGACGGTCCTGTCGCCTCTCCCAGTTATTCCAAGCTCCACAATCTCCACATGGATATGGCCGCAGCGCCCACACGCCGTGTGGTGGGCTTTCAGAAGATAGACTCTTCCGCCGTGGCCGAAGCGATGGCGAAAGTCTCGGCGATGGATGTGCCTGCATGGTTTGGCACGATGGCTTCGCTCGTTGTCGGGTGCGTACTCATTATCGGAGTCGTATCCGCTGTGGTTCTTTCATTCCTTGATGTCCTCCCTGTCAATATCGCTGCTGGCTGGGTGATGGCACAGTTCATGGTGGTGTTCGCCGTTTGCAAACAGACACTCGACAAGATAGACAGCCATGGGGGTAAACTACGCAACCAGTTGATGGCCTATTCGCAGATACTCCAACTCATTGCCCACCGCCACTTCCATAGCGAACTGGGCAAGCAGATGCAGGCAGAACTTGCCGAGGCACTTCCTTCCTTCGCCCAACTGGAGAAAATATTGAAGGGCTACGAACGTCGCGGCAACTTTCTTGCTCTCTTCTTTACCGATGCCTTCCTGCTGAGCGACTACTTCCTTGTGCGTAGTTTCCTGCGATGGAAGAACACCTACATGGTAAGGATGGAAGAGTGGATGGACCTTGTGAGCGAGATGGATGCCGCCGTCTCGATGGCCGATTTCAGATATAATCATCCCGAGGCGACAGATGCCGAGATTGTAGAAGGCGAACCTGTGGTCTTCGAGGCAAAGAATCTCTACCACCCCTTCCTAGGTGAAAAGGCGGTGAAGAACGATTTTACCATCCGAGACGCCCACTACTACATCGTGACGGGCGCCAACATGGCAGGCAAGAGTACCTTCCTCCGTTCGTTGGGCGCCAACTATATCCTGGCGATGGCTGGAATGCCCGTCTTTGCCGATTCGCTGAAGATTTCCCGCTTCCGCCTGTTCTCCAGCATGCGAACGAGCGACGACCTCACCCATGGCATCTCCTACTTCAATGCCGAACTCTTGCGTCTGGAGCAACTGATGCAGTTCTGCAAGGCATCCCAGTCACTCCGTACCCTTATCATCCTCGACGAGATACTGAAGGGCACCAACTCCGTAGACAAACTCAACGGTTCCCGTCTCTTCCTCGAAGCCATCTCCAAGGAGCCGGTGAGCGGAGTCATCGCCACCCACGACCTCGAACTCTCCAAGATGGAGCAGGAACATGGCGACGGGGCTGTAGATGCCGACCCGATGAAACATCGTTTCCACAACTATTGTTTCGAGATAGACCTGGGTGCCGACGTTACCTACACCTATAAGATTCAACCGGGAGTAGCGCAAAACCAGAACGCCACCTTCCTCTTGAACCAACTCATCAGCAAGAACATGTAACACATAAAAATCACATCATGTTAACAGAAAAAACAGAAAACAATTCCATTACCGACAAGAAGTATCTTGTCCCCTTCGTGCTTATCACCTCCCTCTTCTTCCTGTGGGGTTTCGCACGCGCCATTCTGGATGTACTCAACAAGCACTTCCAGAACGCTTTGCACATCAGCATCACCCATTCAGCCTTGATACAGGTTACCACCTATCTCGGTTACTTCCTCATGGCGATACCTGCCGGTTTCTTCATCAATCGTTATGGCTATCGCCGGGGGGTGGTCTTCGGCTTGTTGCTCTTCGGCATAGGTTCCTTGCTCTTCATCCCCGGTGCGGCGATAGGCAGTTTCTATGCCTTCCTGCTCTGCCTCTTCATCATCGGTTGCGGACTGGTATTTCTAGAGACCGCTGCCAATCCATACGTTACCGAACTGGGTGCCAAGGAGACCGCCACCAGCCGTCTCAACCTCTCCCAGTCGTTCAATGGCTTGGGCGGCATCTTCGCCACCTTGTGTATCGGCCAGTTCCTCTTCAATAATACAGAGGAAGGGGGTAATGTCGTAATACCTTATACCATACTCGGTATCCTGGTGCTAGCCATCGCTGTTGTCTTCTCCCAGGTAAAACTCCCAGAGATACAGCATGCCACCACGGCAGAGGATGAGACGCCGGGCAGCAATATCGGCAAACTCTTTGCCCATCACAAGATGTTTGTCTTCGGCCTCTTCGCCTTGCTTTGCTACGAGATAGCCGAGATATCCATCAACTCTTACTTTATCAATTACGTTACCGGTATGCGCTGGATGAACGACCGTACGGCGTCAGTCGTGCTCACCTGCGCCCTCGCCTTCTTTATGGTAGGCCGATTTCTGGGCAGTTGGGTGATGCGCCGCGTCCCACCCACCACGATGCTCCTAATGTGCGCTGTGGGCAGTGTGGTCTGCATCGGTTTGGTGCTTTGCGACTTGGGCACCCTCTCGCTCATCGCCCTGGTAGGCAACTACCTTTTCGAGGCCATCATGTTCCCCACCATCTTTGCCATCGCCCTTACAGGATTGGGCAATCTTACCAAGAGTGCCTCCTCCTTATTGATGATGACCCCGATAGGTGGATGCGGATTCCTGCTGATGGGCATGATAGCCGATTCCACCCATGTTACCCTGCCATTCATCGTTCCTTTCGTAGGATTCCTCGTCGTGTTGGCATACGCAGCAAGAGAGTACAGAATTGCAAAGTGCAATTAGCAAATTGTAAGTGAGCGGCAACTAGCGAGGCAAATATTAACTTTTTTAACGCAAAAGTAACATGAAAAAGTAAGCTTACATTTTGTCGTATCAAAAGAAAAGGGTAAATTTGCACTCGGTTAAAAGGTAGGTACACTGCCAGGTGTCTTGCCTTCCAGATTATCAAGAAGAATGTTTCATTAAAACGATAAAATTAAAAGAATTATGGCAGTAGATTACAAGAAAATCGGTCTTGTGAACACTAAGGACATGTTCGCAAGAGCTATCAAGGGCGGTTGGGCCGTTCCTGCTTTCAACTTCAACAACCTTGAGCAGATGCAGGCCATCATCCAGGCTTCTTCTGAGTTGAAGTCCCCAGTGATCCTTCAGGTTTCTAAGGGTGCTCGTAAGTATGCTAACCCTACTTTGCTTCGTTACTTGGCAGAGGGTGCAGTAGAGTACGCTAAGGAGTTGGGCTGCAACCATCCAGAGATCGTGCTTCACCTCGATCATGGTGATAGCTTCGAGACATGTAAGAGCTGTGTAGACTTCGGTTTCTCTTCAGTGATGATCGACGGTTCTTCACTCCCATACGAGGAGAACATTGCCTTGACCAAGAAGGTAGTAGACTACGCTCATCAGTTCGGTGTAACTGTAGAGGGTGAGCTGGGTGTGCTCGCTGGTGTAGAGGACGACGTAGTAGCTGAGGAGTCTCACTATACCAAGCCTGAGGAGGTAGTAGATTTCGCTACTCGTACAGGTGTTGATTCATTGGCTATCTCTATCGGTACCTCTCACGGTGCTTATAAGTTCAAGCCAGAGCAGTGCACACGTGATCCTAAGACTGGTCACCTCGTTCCTCCTCCATTGGCATTCGATGTATTGGCAGCCGTAGAAGAGCAGCTTCCTGGTTTCCCAATCGTGCTCCACGGTTCTTCTTCTGTTCCTCAGGAGTATGTTGACATCATCAATCAGTATGGTGGCAAGTTGCCAGACGCAGTAGGCATCCCAGAGGAGCAGCTTACTAAGGCTTCTGAGAGCGCTGTTTGCAAGATCAACATCGACTCAGACTCTCGTCTTGCCTTCACAGCTGGTGTTCGTGAGACATTGGCTCTCCACCCAGAGTACTTCGACCCACGTCAGTACTGCGGTAAGGCTCGTGAGTACATGGTTGACCTCTACAGCCACAAGATCAAGGATGTTTTGCATTCAGACAACAAGTTGGCTCAGCTCGACTAAATCAAGACTCCATATACTTTTCGGCGGAAGCTCCTCTTCAACGGGACTTCCGCCATTTTCTTTATATATAATAATGTATACTGACATTTTGTAATGTAACGCCGTCGACTTGTGTGCGACAACATCGTTAAATTTACATCTTTTAACGCTGAAAACTTGCAACCTACTGCTTTTTTTTCTAACTTTGCGTTGAAGAAAGACAAGAAGTCCCTTCAATATACCGATAGGGATATCTACGCTTCAAAGACTATTTGTTTCCAAATATGTCATTTGTATAATTGTAAAAGATGATTTAGACCGAAAGGTTCTCGGTTTTTTGCATGATGAAGTTCTGAAATACGCAGGACGGAATATGCTAGGTTTAAATGATGTTTAACAATTAGTAAATGATATAGCTATGAAAAAGGTTTTAATGATGGCCATCGCAATGATCATGATGGCAATGGGAATGGTAAGTTGCAGTGCTTCTGCAGATGAAATAGGTGAGTCAGTAACACGTGCTTCAGAAGAGGCTGAGTTCACACTCATTAATTACACAGTGACAGCTGGTGCTGCAGTCAGTGACAACGCTAATGGCGGCGAGGAGAAACTGGTTTGCAAGGTTCTTCCTGGTGGTAAGATGCTCATCACCCACAAGAACACCATCTTCGATGAGGGTGCCAAGGTGAAGTTTACTGCTCAGTTGGACGGCAACAAGTTGGTCATCTCTGAGACGGGTGATTATGGCAAGTCTGGTAACTATGGTTACTATACCGTAGCAGCCACAGTAGGCAAGCTTCAGGATGGTGACTACGTGATGGAAGTGAAGCGTAACGACCACGTTCGTGAGCAGTTCAAGCTCACATACGATTCTTCTAAGGCTGCCAATTAATAAGACAGATATTCATAGATAAGATATAGTTCGTGATTAAGATAGATATTCATACGTGAGACAACAAGGAAATACGGTACTGTTTAGTTTAGTAAATGATAATATTGGTATTAGGAAAATTAAGTAAAGGTGATTTTAGTAAATGATTTAAAAAGATTTTTTGTTTAGAATGAAAATTTTGTCGTCCTAGTCGACCAGTCTAGTATTTATTTTTCTACCTGTCATTACCTCCATCACCTTTAGATGTTCACCGTATTCCTGCCTCTCACTCTATTGGAGGCTGTTGATGGTAGCTATCAGTTCTTCCGCAGTACAGTCTTTCAGCATCACGCGGTTCTCCTTGTCCAGGAGGAAGATGGTGGGAGTAGCCTGGATACTGTAAAGCGTGGTCAACTGGTCATCGGCAAGCACGTTGAGAAAGGCGATGTCTGTGGGAATCGTCTGGTGCGATAACCACTCCGTGATGCGATGGCAGTTCTCACATTCTGGGTCGTAGAAGTAGATGATAACCCTTTGTCCCTTATATTCGCTCAGCCTGTGCTCCTTTCCGCCCTTGTCGCGGAAGGTGAAGTCGAGGGCGATGTCGCCCGGCAAGTTCTTGTCGGTGCTTTTTATCTTAAAGTTCAGTCTTTCCTTTTCAGCCTCGTCGAAGGCAGCGTTTTCTTTCATCTTTGTCAGGAAGAGGAGGTAAACCCTGTCGTTGCGCATGGGCGACCGTGGGTCGTCGTAGTAGTGGTCGATGAGGTCTTCGAATTTCTCCTTTGCCTTTTCGTTGCCGAAGGCTTTTTGGCAGAAGGCGGCGATGCCTGCCTCCGCTATTTCCTTGGAGAAGCGGGGCAGCAGGTCGATGAAGTTGACGAATCCCTGCTCCGTCACGTCTGCGTTCTTGATGAGTAGCGAGTCGGCGAAGTCATAGTTGTCCCAGTAGTGGGTACTGAGGTACTGTGCCCTCTGCTCCACGCTCTTCAGTGTGTCGGGCAGTGAGGGGTAGGGGAAGTCGTTGAGTTGTTGGCTCTCCGCCTGGCCTGCCAGGCAGGCGAAGAGCAGGGTAGCGATGATGTTTCTTGTTGTCATGTGGATAGTGGCCTTTTTAGTTAGCCTTTAGTTTTCGTATTTGTTCTATAGTCAGCCCTGTCATGTCGGCGATGTATGCTAGGTCCATACCAGAGGATAGTATTTTTCTGGCTATCTCCAGTTTTTCTTCGGCTCTTCCCTCGGCTCTTCCCTCATCTTTTCCTTCCTCATGGCCTCTGACGTAGTAGCCGTACAATCCTGAGAAGTAATCGTCGGCCATCTTGCGGCTCTCGTCATACTTCTCTTGCTCTTCCTGGCTCAGGCAGCGGATGTCTGCCAGGTCTGCCAGTCGCTTGAATATCTTTTTCTGTGCCGTGAACGGCATTCTTTCCAGTGCTTCCATATGCTTGAGTGTATAAATCCATTTGTCGAAATCTGTCGTGCAGTCCTCTTCTTTTTGCTTGTCGAAGAAGGGGAGGGAGAGGTAGATGAATCGGAGCTTGTCGGAGAACATCTCCGTGCTCCCTTTCTCGCGCAGTGCTACATCGGTCTTGAACTTCGTCACTTCGTTGTCTCTGGGCAGGAAGTTCATGATGCAGACCACGTATACGGGGAGAAACTTGTAGAGTAACGTTTCCTTGTTGTCTTCATTTACCTTCTTCCGTTGTGCCACGATGTTCTTGCTGGCGTAGTAGATGGAACGGTTGATGAAGAATGGCGTCCATCTGTTCTGCATTTCCACGATGAGGTGCTTTCCCTCGTCGGTCACGCAGTAGATGTCGAAGATGCAACCGCGCAAGTCCTTCGTGTCAGCAAGCTGTTCCTTATCCTTGAACGTCACTTCCTGTATGTGGAACTCCCCGGCGAATAGGTCGTTGAGGAAACAGATCAGCAAGTCCTTGCTGAACTCCTGTCCGAAGAGTCGCTTGAAGCCCCAGTCGGTGAAGGGGCTGATGTACTTTCCCATACGCAGTATTTTTAGATGTATATTCTCCCGTTGCAAAGATAACAAAAATATTGCTAATCCCAAAATTTATATGGTTTTTTGGGATTATAATCCCAAAATTTATGGTGTTTTTTGGGATTAGGGGTTTGTATGACTGATTTCCAGTTGGTAGAGCTTTTGTGTTTTACGACAACAGAGACAAAAAGAGACAACAGGAGTTCCTGCGGATTTGTAATCCGCAGATAAAAAATGTTCGACCTATTGTCGGTTTGGGGGATTTGTAATCCCCCATCAGCAAGGGTGGCAGTTACATGGGGATGCGGATTACAAATCCGCGGAATAGTGGTTAGGACATTTTTAGACGACGGATTACAAATCCGTCGGAACGCCTGACGGAGAGAATAAAAAAAAGTCGTGGAACCATAGGAGGTGAAATCACTTCAGCAACTATAGTTCCGACGACCAGTCTAGTTAAAGTCTCGCATACTATTTGTCTAGTAAATGATAATTGTTAATA
Organism: bacterium; assembly: GCA_963657075.1. Classification (GTDB taxonomy): domain Bacteria; phylum Bacteroidota; class Bacteroidia; order Bacteroidales; family Bacteroidaceae; genus Prevotella. The sequence goes on from CAVKLF010000027.1 coordinate 12,212, forward strand.
TTTTAATCTTATGATGTCTTCTTTTTTTTGTTTGCCTTTCATTCCGTTAGGCGTTTCGGCGGATTTGTCATCCGTTGCTATTTTGTTGGGCTGATGCAGCGGACGTAGCCTACATCATCCCAGCGGTCGGTCATGGTCATGATTTTGCCTGTTGAGGTCCATGACTTTCTGAAGGTAGCACCGGAGAAGTAGGTTCTTACGTATGTATCTGCTAAATCGCTCATGCTTAGATTGCCTTCGTTGGCGAAGGCAACGATGTACATCATGCAGAACTCGCGCTGGTTAGGCACACGCCAGGTCTTGGTGTCTTCACTATGATAGGAATCCTTGCATTTGTATTCGCCGTTTACTACTTCCTTCTGGGTGGGTTGACCATGATTATGCCAAATGTACTCCCAATGTCCATTATACGGATACCAATTGTCTGTTACCCATTTCTTGTCCCAATATCCTTTTTGCGCATTTTCCTTTGCCACATAAAACTTTTTGGCTGGCTTGTCTATTGCGGTACGCTCGGTATGAAAGTTGAGCTCACCGGTATCACCTGTGGTGTTTACGGCATCGGCATCTACCTTGTCGAGGGTCATCAGGCGGGTGGAGCTGTTCCACGTATAGTACTTGGCGGGGGATTGTTTCCAGCCGTTATCACTGGTGTCGTTCGACTTCAGGTTGCGCACGCAGCGTACGTATTTTGGACCATAAGTTTCTGACGCATTACTCGTCGCCATACCCTCCTCGCTCCAGAACGTTCTTTCTGTAGGGGTAGAGGTATAGTAGAGCATACGGCCGTTATTTTTCTCCGTGTTCAATATCGCAGGATCTTTCTTGTATAGCTTAGCTTCTGTCGATACGATTTCCTCGCCTATCCATAGACCGGCGTACTGGGCACTGGTGGGGGCGTACCATCTTACCTCATCCTCGGTAATTTGCCCATCACCGTTTAGGTCGCGGTTGCGACTCATGCAGTCGTAGCGCAGGTCTTTGGTGTTTGTGCCTCCACTGGTGGTCTTTTGATACGATGTCCAATTCTTTGAGCTTTTATTAATATCTGTCCAGAAGTTGGCTCTACCGTTCCAATTATCGCTACCACTCGAACTATAGCTGGTGCTATGGCTCTGCCCATCCAACTCCTCATCATTCTCCGTCTCGCATCCATAGGCGATGATGGTGCCGGCTTGGCTGCGGTCGTAGAAGGTCTGGATGTTGTACTGGGTGAGGCCGTAGACGGCGTAGGCATAGACGCTGCGCTTGTCCTCGCTCATGTCGATTTTATCTGCCACGTAGAAGTTGCGCTTGGTTACGCCATTTACGTAGTCTTTCCACTCGTGGGTGGGGTAATAGTTCTCGTTTACGAAGCAGGTGGCGTCGATGAATTTGCCTCTTGTGGCGTCTGTGCCGGTGTTCCAGAAGCTATTCTCGTTGGCGTTTTTCACCATCAGCTGGAAGAAATCGTTGAGGCTGTACAGACCGCTGTTCTTCGTGCCGTTCTTTTTGCCGGGATATTTACAAGGCACACCTCTGCCGTTCTTATAGTCGCTGTAAGTGCCGCCCTTGGCAAACTCTATCCAGTCGGTGGTGGCGTCGTTCAGGTTGCCCTCTACGCTGTTTGCTTTCACGGTGATGATGTCGCTCTTACCGTTGAAGTCTTGTATCTGGTAGATGTAGCCGCCTCCAGCCTTTACGAGGTCTTGCACCTCCTTTTGGTAGAAGCGCATCACCATATAGTCGTAGTGGGCATCGAGGATGCAGGTTTTTCCTGTTTCCTTGAATTCCAGAATTACGCCCTCGGCGCCGGGCTGGGTGTTGCCTTTTTTTTCTGCCTCTACCTGGATTTGGTCTATGTTCTGTACCGTGATATTGAAGGTGTACTTGCAGTTGCGCTCCACGTTGTAGTCGTTCACATCGGCGGTGCAGTCGCCTAGGTGGATATAATAGGTTACGGAGGCGGTGCGCTTGGTACTGTTTTCCGTGTCGCTATAGCTACCCTTCAGCACGAGGTAAGTGCCTTTGTCGGGGGCATTGGTGAATTTCTTCTCGGTGCTCTGACCGTCATCCTCGCGCTGGTGCCAGGCGGTGCTTGCAGTGCCGTTGATGGTTTGCTTGGGCTGCTGCAGGTTCTCGGGCAGGTAAAACTCCATATAGTTCCATGCCGTGCCAGAATCGTCGGTATAGGTATCCGTTACGTTGCGGGTTCTCTGTGTCAGACTGTCAACGTTTACCTGGTCATCTGTAATGGCGGAGGCATTGTTCATGCTCTTGCCTATCAGCGAACCGCAGTCGGCGATATTCATGATGTCGTAGTTGTCGAGGGTAAAGGTGCGGCCGGAGGCGGCACAGTAGTTTACCCGGATCTTGGCTACGATGCGGTTTAGTTTGATGTCGGTGTCCTTGTTGGTGGAGGTGGAGGAGAGGGCGAGGGTGCCGTTGCTCTTGATCTCGATGATGTTGCCATCGTCGATGGCGCCGCTCATCAGAAAGGCACTGGTAATGTCGATGGAGTTCTCGGTACGTGAGAAGGCGAGCGCCTTCAGCTTGTCGAGGGTGAAGTCGGCGTAGTCGCCGTCTTGTGCTTTATCCTCATCGAGATTGATGGGGAGTTTGCCGTCTACTACTTTGCCGTCGCTCGTGGGGATAGGGTAGAGACCTGTGTTCACGTTGGCTACGGCGTAGATGTAGCTGGCGCCTGTCTTGGTCTTGATGTTGGTGATTTCCTTACGGGAAGTGCTGCTGGTGTTTTGGTCCAATTCACTCTCCGAGGTGATTTCCTTGAAACCCTTCAGCTTGCCGCTGGCATTGAATACATAGATGTAGAGATTGTTGAGATGGCGCTCCTCGGCCTCGGTGGCACGGGTGTTGACGGTGATCTCGCGGGGGGAGGCATCGCAGTAGCCTAGGGAGATTTCCACTTTTTCGCCTTCGGTGGCGATGGGGGAGAAAATCTCCTCTGAGCATGAGCACATCAGAGTGAATGCCATGCTCAGCAGGATGTATGTGTATGCCTTTATCTTGTTCATAGTGTCTTGTTCTCTTTTGTTATTCGAAAGTAATGTTGGTAGGAGTCTTCTCGGTCCAGCTTGCTACGTAGTATTTTATCTCCAATATCGTCGTCTCGGTGCCTTCCTCGAAGTGACCGTATACCAGCAGGTCGTGGTTGCGATAGGCTGGGTTGTCTTTGCCGGGGATGCAGAATTCTTCGCTGTGCTCCTCTAGGCCGTCTGCTAGCTTGTAGTAGATCTTGCCCGAGATGGGGTTGTTGCTCTCGCGGAAGTAGCAGCGGTCGTGCTCAGTAATGCCGGCTGTGGCGAGGCGAGTTACGTATGCTGAGGCTGACTCATCTGTCTTCTTGATGTAGTCGGTAGGAGTCTTTACCTCTTTGATGCCTTCGGTGGCTACGCCGTCGAGGGTTACGGTTTTGTTTATGTAGCTGACGCTGCTGCCGTATGTTCCGTGGATGTCCTTGTTGGTCGCCTCGTTTTCTGTGTATTGATCTGCTATTGGGAAGACGGGGCTTGCCGTGGGCAGGATGTTCTCGTTGAGCACGATGCGAGTGATCTGTACGAAGTCGGTTCCTGCGTCTGCCTTGCGGGCGAAGTAGAAGTGGAGCTTCGATACGGCTCTTACCAAGTTGATATTGATAGGATGCTCGGCGGCGGCTTGCTCGTTGGGCTTCACGTAGTCGCTTACGTTGATGTTCGTTACTACTCGGCTGATGGGGAGGCCGGTGGCGGGTACCTTCTGGCAGCTGGGCTTGCCGTCGCTGGTGATGCCGAAGTTGTCGCCGTCGATCTGGATGCTGGCGAGTGTGCCGCGAGTTACGGCGTTGTTGCTGGTGCCGTTTAAGATAGTAGCCTTGCCGATGCTCTCTGCATTAATGAGAATGTAAAGATCCATCTTTTCTGTGTTCTCGGCGAAGCGGCGCAATATTTTCATGCCCACGCTGGTAGTACCTGTGGCATCTGTGATGTTGGTCTTCTCGGTGTATCCGATGGGGGTGGCGTTGTCGCCACTGCCGTTGGCGTAAGCCCATACACGGATGCTATAGATTTTCTCTTCCTCAGTGGGGTTGGCTGCCACCTGGTCGTCTTGCAGCGATGATGACTGGCCGGAGTTGCTGTTCGCCGTGGTGGTGGGGGTAGACACGAGCATGTTGATGTAGGTGTCTGGCTGTGCCACCTGTTCTGGTTCGTCTGTTGATGATGAGCATGAGGTCAAGAAGAAGGCAAAAACGAGCGTGAGAAGCCATGCGATGCGGTTTCTCGTCTTGCTTTCCAATCTTGTCTCACGGTCATCACGCTTGATGAGAATGGTCATGATTTTGTCAATCTTCTTTTACTTATACTTAATACTTATAATACTTATACTGTATGCTGCTAGAGCTGTACATTCTTTTATGGGGGATTGCAAATCCCCGGAATAGTGGTTGGGACGTTTTTTGACTGCGGATTACAAATCCGCAGGAACGCCTGGCGGGGTGGGGACCGCAGGAACGCCTGGCGGGGTGGGGACCGCAGGAACGCCTAACGGGGGGTGGGGGGCCTCGCGGGGTGTTTTTTGGGGGGCTTACTGCAGGTCGGTGTCTTGCAGGTTGAGTACCCAGCCGTTTACTTGGATGCGGGCGTTGATCTTGTAGTCGGAACTGGTGTTGGCATCGGGGACGTAGAAGACCAGGGCGTAGTGGTCCTGGCGGTCTAGGTATTCCTGGTCGCCCCAGCTCTCTCCTGCGCTTGTCTCGGTATGCTCACCGCAGAGGGCGAGAAACCAGGGGAGGGAGTGGTTGAACAGCTCCTTGCCGTTGCGCTTGTCGGTGATGATGATGCGCTTGTCGTCGTATGAGGAACCAGTGCGGGTCTGCGAGCTGCCGTCGCTGCTGCGCTCAAACATACGCGAGGAGGAGAGGTCGTAGACCAGGGCCTTGTCTATGTTCTTGTCGTCCTCGGTGATGTAGTCGCCCGTGTTGGTACGTGTTTCCGAATTATAAGGCTCGTAGGTGATGGCCTTGTTTTCCACCTTGTTGCCCTCGCAGTCGAGCAGGGCGGCGGAACCGTCTATCTTGACGGAGAAATTTTCGAGTTCGAAACCTTCCTGGTCTTTCTCCTGGGGCAGGAGCACTACGCGGTAGGTCTTGGTACACTTCATCAGACTGATTTCCGACTCGGTGCTTTGTCCGTCCTTATAGTCTACGCTGGTCTTGCCGGTGTAGAGGGCGGTGAAGTTGGTATTGTTGGTAAAGCCATCGGTGAGGCCTTTCTTTCCCATCTCCTCCTGCAGGTCGGCCATGGTAGAGACGCCTGGGGTAAGCTGGGTGAAGGTAAATTCCATCTCGTCGTCGGTGTCGTCGGCGCGTGTGATGTCATATTGTTTGTTGCGAGCCAGGCACACGAAGGTGTACTTGCCGTTGCTCGGCAGGTTGTTGATGCTCATGGTGTGGCCGGTTTTGAATTTGCTGGCCGACTCCACGTAGGTATCGTAGTATTTGCCGTCCTGGTCGAACACGTAGACGTTGAGGTTTTTCACCTCTGCCGAGAATGCGTCGGCATCCTTCACGTTGTAGGTGTAGTCGAACTTGAGCTTTACTTGCGATGGACAGCTGTCGAGGTCGTCCTTGATGCACGAGGACAACAGGGTGAGCGAGAGAACGGCGATACCAGCCGCCTTGCTGCACTTGTCTATCAAAGGATGTACCATAATTAGCTTTGCTTTTTCTTCGTTTGGATCATTCTCTCTTGAGAGAGCTTTCTTTTTAGAATTCTCGGTAGCCCGAGGTGGGCTACCGAGAAGGTGTATTGCTTGTTATACTATCGTTGGATAGAATTAGTGGAAGTCAACTACCTGTGAAGAGAGTACCCATGGGTTAACAGCTACAGCAATGTTCAGGTAGTACATTGCGTCGTTCTCTGTAGGATTACCGTTAGGAACGTCAGCACCGATGTTGTAGATATTGTTTACAGTCAACGAATAGATGGTGTTACGGTGAACTGCATAGTTGCCGTAGTTAGCATCCTTGATCATCTGCTTGTAGTAGCAGAGACCCTGACGGAATACCTCGATACCCCAAGCCTTGCGGAGCGTGCTGAGGTTATCCTCATCTTTCATACAATCTTCCAAGACTGTAACGGCATAGTTATCGAAAGTTGTTGATCCTTCTGTCGTAGTTTCGTATGTACCTGTTGATTCCGAATACTTATTAGTTTCATTGTTCTTTTCCAACTTCTTGAATCCTGCCCAACCAGCGATTTGTGAGTATTCATCGTAAATTTCAGAAAGCTTGGTATAGATCTTACCATTGTAGCGATAGAAGGTGCCATCCCATTCCTTTGAACCTTCTTCTCCTGCCTTGATGTCGCCGTCAGTGTAAGTATTATTCAATGTAACCTTATACTCGAAGTACATAGCGGTGCGCATGCGGTCGCGTACGGTTTCTACTGTTAGATCTGTTGTTGCACTCTGTTCAGCTGGCAAGTTCTCAAGAACGTAGTTGTTCAAAGTAGTACCTTCCTCTGTAGGCATACTTACGAATTGATCCAAACCGTCTGCCTGGGTGGTAGTACCGAAGCTAGCATAGTTCTGCTGATAATTATTCGTAGTAGTAGATGAACCTTCTGTAGTTGTTGTTACTACCTGTGCAGGAATTACAAGCTCAGGAGTAGTCTGGTTATCCCACTGCTGCATGATGTATGAAGAGCTAGGCATGTTGGAGAGCGCGTATTTGGTCAAAGCGATGCTTTTTACCTTGCTAGCTGCATCTTTCATCTGCTCCTTATAGCTCTCGGTAGCCTCAAAGCCGTTTTCGCTTGGATAATCAACGATTTTAGAAGCTTTTGAAGTAGGCTGGTCGATACGTGCTACGAGACGGTCGAGCTTGATGGCGTCTGATTGACTACGAATTGGTGTTTTGTCTTCTCCATTAATCACATAAGCAGGAGTCTTGTCGTTCTTGTTCTCATCTTTGAACTGAACAGTATACGCATTGGCAGACTGCTTGCTGTCATTCTGGTTGAACATCGTGAAGCTCTTGTCGATAGAGAATGGATAGCTGAACTTCTGGGCTGCAGCCAAAGTCTCGTCTGTTTTAGTAAAGGTCTGCGTACTAGCAACATCTACACGCCAAGGCTTTTGTGCAGTATATCCTTGAGGGCTATTTGCCAAGAAGTACACGTTATACTTCTCACCAGCTGTCACCATCTTCACCTCCAGCTTGATGGTCTTGGTACCGATATGGTTGGTCTGCTCTGTACCATTCTGTGTAGGCTGGCCAGTATTCTCACCATACTTATCCCAATCATCAGTTGCGAATGTCTGAGAGTATGCTATGTTACCATACTTGTCTACCAAATACAAAGTTCCTGTTGTTACATCACTCTCATTGGTGGTACCATACTTTGTGCTTTTTTCGTCTTCAGTACTTGTCCTCGTACTATTAGAGGTAGGAGTCTGCACGGTGAGGGTCATGTAGAAGCCATCTGCCTTTGACTCTTCTTGACCACCATTTTCGGTAACGTTGTCACTGCACGCTGTGAATGAGGTTGCTGCTACGAGCAAGCCCATTGCGAATAAATTTTTCTTTTTCATATTACAAAACTGTTGTTACTTTTACTTATATTTTTTTGTTAATAAATATCGTTTTATTTTTCCGGAGTTTTTTTTACTTTTTTACCTTTTTATTTTTTTACCTTTATGTTACGGCATTTTATCCAGGTTGCTTTGCGCCTCTTTCAGTCCGCCGCTTACCGCTTTCTGGAAGTGAACCTTCGCACTGTCGTAGTCCTCCTTGAGCACATCCAGGCAGCCCCAGGCATTTTCAGCCTCGGCAGAGTCGCCCGCCTTGCTGAGGTACTTCTCCGCGCTCACCTTGTCCTTGCGCTCTATCGCCGCATAGGCAGCATTCAGGTTGGCCAGTTTGTCTTCTGGGAACATCTTGGCGGCGATGTCGAACACATTGTTGTATTCCTCGCTACCCTTCGGATAGCTCTGCGCCACCATGTACATCTCCTGCAAGGAGAGTTTCTGCGGACGGGTGTTGATGGTCTTCTTCGCCTCCTCCAGGTTGAACGCCCTCACATCATACTCGATGGTATAATCCGTGCGGCGCAAGCCCGGCCAAACATTCTTTACCAAGTAGCGGAACGCCTCGCCCGTATTCTTCGCCAAGGCAGCCTCCTTCTCATCCGGCTTCAGCTGGTCGTCGCAGATGATCTTCAGCGCCGCCTCCTTCTGAGGGATGTCGTGACCCTTGATGTAAGCCAGCGTACCCTCCCAGTCTTCCGCCGTGCTCTCCGCCTTCATCAGCTTGCGGTCTATGCCGTAAGTAGCCACCAGCTTGTTGAGCAGCGCCTGCGTACGGTTGGCAGCCAATTTTTCGTTGACGGCGTACTTGCCGTCTGGCGAAGCGTAGCCATGCAGGGTGATGGAAGTAATCGTTACGTCGGGGTCATCCTTCACCAGGCTCACGGTGTTGGCGATATTCTCCAGCTCTTTCGCATTGTTGCCCAGGGTGCTTACGATGTCCCATTTGCTGACATGGAAGTTGAGCTTCGCCTGTCCGTTCTCCCTTCTCACCTTCTGCGCCTCCGCCTTGGGCTGCACATAAGCATAGTAGAGGTCTTCCGGCGTATAGATGAGTTCGCCCTGCGGGGTGAGGATATTTTCGGCGATGATGGTCTGGTTGCATCCGCAGGCATCATGGCCGATGGCAAACTGCGAGTTCTTCATCCAGTCTTGGTAAGCCACGCTGTAAGCATAGTGCAGCGTCTGTGCCTCGCCATTCTCTCGCTTTACCACGATGAGGGGGGCTTCGGTAGCCGCCTTGTGGTTGCGCTGGTAGTAGATGTATCTCTTGCGGCCCATCACCTCTACGGCAGGGAGCTTCAGGGTGTCATTGTCTGAGAGGATGGTAGGCGTGTAGATCAGTCCGCTGTTGCTGGCCAGCTTTACCTTGTCGAGGTTGAGGTCCATGCTCACGGCCACCAGGTTGCCCTTCTTCTTGATCTCCTTGTTGAGGATCTCGATGTCCTTGCCTGCCGCATCCTGCGCCATGGCCTGAGCGGCGAAGCCAGCGAGCAGCGCGGTAGAGAAGAGGAAGGAGCCGCACACCTTATTATATATATTGGAATATCTTGTTTTCATTATACTGTCGGATTTAGAAGTGAGTGAATCAGAAAACATATACCAGGTTGAGGGCAGCCTTGGTAGGACCTACGTAGTGGTGCTCGATGCCCTCCTTGATTTTTTCGCCACACTGCGCGCACTCAAACTGGTCGCTCTTGCTGTAAGTGTATCCCACACCTATTTCGGCTTCCAGGTTCCAGTGCTTGCCGAGTACCCAGGCATAGCCATAAGCGATGCCGGCTCCGGCGAACCAACCTTCGTAACGAGAATCTTTCAGTTTGGAAAAGTCGGTACCGAGGAATTGGAAATCCCAATTCACGTTACCTATATTATATTGTCCGCCCAGGAGATGGAAACCCAGGAAGTGTCCCATCATCTTATTGCAGAACCAATATCTGGCCTCCGGCTGCACAAGCCAGTGCTTCCACTTCTTGTTGTCGGAGAACGTCCAAGGGTTATAGTTGCCCGAGACATCGAGCGTCCATTTGGGAGAGAGACCAAGTTCCACGCCCAGATTGATAGTCGTGGTGGCATCGTAGAGGATGTTGGTCTTTACTGCTGCCTTCTGTGCCATGGCAGGGCAGACGAAGTAGAGTCCTGCCATGACAACTAGTGTGATAACCTTGTTCATAATTCAGACTAATGTTTATTATTAGTGTGACTTTGACATCACCTTTTACTTGTTTTTTACTTATTTTAGACTTTTAGTAAAAATATCATTTACTTTTTTCTGGGTGCAAAGTTAAAATGTTTTTTCGAACTGAGAGAGAAAATTTGAATAAAAAGTGGATTTTACATGCAAAAAAGCCGTTTTTTTACACTGAAATACACTGAAATGTCTAAAAAATAGCGAATGAAACAGTTTTTTTATTTGAAAATAGTACAATATTCGCAAAAAAGTCATATCTTTGCGGAGGAAAAGATGGAAAGATTAAAATATTAAAAAAATAAAATATTAAAATATTCCGCTAGGCGTTCCGATCGTGAGGCGTTCCGATAGCGAGGTTTTTCGACCGCGAGGCGTTCCGACGGATGACGGCGTTTCGACCGCTAGGCGTTTCGACGGATTTGTAATCCGTCGTTAAAAAATGTCCTAACCTCTATTCTGCGGATTTGCAATCCGCATTCCTCAGATAGAGGGCATTCTAGCTGATGGGGGTGGGGGATTACAAATCCCCGGAATAGTGGTCGAACCTTTTTTGACTGCGGATTACAAATCCGCAGGAACGCCTCGCGGAAAGATGGAAATATTAAAAGATGAAAAGATGAAAAGATGAAAAGATGAAAATATTAAAATCAACATACTACATTATTATATATATAGAGAGAGGGAAAAATTTTAAAAAATCAATGAGAGATGAAAAAGAAGGTTATTAACAGTATAGTTTCGCTCGTAGTGGATGCGGAAAGAGTTATTTGTCCGGAGTATTGCGGTCTGCTGGATAGATGCAGGGTCGTGGCGCTGCTCTTCCTCACACTCTGCGAGGCGTGTATCATTCCTTACCACATAGTGCTGTTTCTGACGCTCGGTGGGGGACAGGGACTGGTGTTGACGGCGGCGCATGCCGCGCTGATCGGTGCACTGGAGTATCTGGTGTGGACGCGGAAGGTGAGTCTGGACCAAGGACTCGCCGGCCTCTTCAGTCTGGTGGTGATCAAACTGACCATAGACTGTGTGCTGAGTTACTTCTTTGGGCACCCCGACGACCATATCAGCGTGATGAACAACCTCTTTATTATGTTCGTGCTGTCTTATACCTGTATTACCCTGCGCTTGCACAAGGTCAATATCTTTATCAATCTGGTCATTGTGAGTCTGTACGCCATCTTTGCCATCACGCTGCCCGCCTTTTATCTGCTTTTCAGCGCCAAGGCGATGTTTGTGGCGCTGGTGATGAACGTATTTGTTTCTGTTACCACGATGGACTTTATACAGGTGGGTTTGCGCCGCAAACTCTCTATCATGTCGAAGGAAGAAGAGAAGGCCCTCGCACTCTTGGCTGAGATGAAGGAGAAGGCTTCAGCCCCACAGGCGAGTACCCTGCTGGGCAGGTTTAGTCCGGAGATACGCCAGGACATGATGCACCTCGTAGCCACCCAACTGCAACACGAGAAAATGCAAGATGTAACGTGGGAGAAAATCAGTCCGGACCTGACGAAGAGTGAGATAGAGATCTGCAAGCTCATCGTGCAGGGTTACACCCTGCGCAAGATTTGCGAGAAGACGGGCAAGTCGGAGTCTAATATCACCAGTCAGCGTACCCATATCCGTAAGAAGCTGGGAATGAGCAAGGACGAGAACCTGAAAGTCAAGCTCACCAAGCTGGTGATGCAGAATGTGGGGGGGGGAATTGAAATATGGAAATATTAAAAGATTAAAATATGAAAATATTCCGCTAGGCGTTCCGACGGGGACAAATCCCCGGAATAGTTTTTTTTGAACACGGAAATCACGGAAGACCCTGCTAGTGGCACCGCTAGGCGTTCCGACGGATTTGTAAATCTCGTGCAAACGAGAGGAAAGCCAAGCTTGCTTGAGCTTTTCCGAGTGCAGCCGAGATTCTCTTCAG
>CAVKLF010000028.1:0-23828 GCA_963657075.1 bacterium
ATGAGGTGTCATCTGGGATGTTCTTCATCTCGTGTGTATCGAAGTGACCCTGAGCATGAGGGCCGTCCTGCTTCCAATACTTAATTGTGAAACTTATATTTCTTGCCATTGTCTTGTACGCTTTTTAGTTCTTGTAATTTCTTGTCTGTACCTTTATTGCCTCATACTCAAGAGGTTCCTTATTGAGAACAGGAGCAGTGGTATCGTCACCCTGGTACTCCCAGCAACCTACGTAGAAGAAGTTCTCATCGTCGCGCTTTGCCTCGCCCTCTTCTGTCTGGTACTCCTCGCGGAAGTGACCACCACAGCTCTCGTTGCGATGCAATGCGTCGTAGGCAATCAGCTCGCCCATCAAGATGAAGTCGCGCAGGTGGATAGCCTTGTCAAGCTCTACGTTCAAGCCTTCCTTCTTGCCAGGGATAAAGAGGTTCTTGTTGAACTCCTCGCGAAGAGCCTTCATCTTCTTCAAGCCTTCCTCAAGACCTTCCTTGGTACGGCCCATGCCTACGTGCTCCCAAAGGATATGACCCAACTCCTTGTGGATGGAATCAACAGAGCGCTTGCCCTGGATACCCATCAGGCGGTCGATTTCCTTCTGTACGCCAGCCTCTGCCTCCACAAACTCTGGGAGGTCGGTAGAAAGTCGTGGCCAGAGAGCCTGATCTGCCAAGTAGTTCTGGATGGTGTAAGGCAAAACGAAGTAACCGTCTGCCAAACCCTGCATCAAGGCTGATGCACCGAGACGGTTGGCACCGTGGTCGGAGAAGTTGCACTCACCGATGGCGAAGAGGCCAGGGATGGTGGTCATCAACTCGTAGTCTACCCAGATACCGCCCATGGTGTAGTGGATGGCAGGGAAGATCATCATTGGGTTGTAGTACTTCTCACCGTTGATCTCGTTGGCAAGCTCGCCTGGGTTCACGTCGGTGATCTCCTCATACATATCGAAGAGGTTGCCATAACGCTGCAGGATCACGTCGATGCCGAGACGGTTGATGGACTCAGAGAAGTCGAGGAACACGGCAAGACCGGTGTTGTTCACACCATAGCCCTTGTCGCAACGCTCCTTGGCTGCACGAGAAGCCACGTCACGGGGAACCAAGTTACCGAATGCAGGGTAACGACGCTCCAAGTAGTAGTCGCGGTCTTCCTCAGGAATATCAGAACCCTTCTTGGTGCCAGCCTGCAAAGCCTTGGCATCCTCAATCTTCTTAGGTACCCAGATACGACCATCGTTACGCAGAGACTCTGACATCAGGGTCAACTTACTCTGGTTAGTACCGTGTACAGGGATACAAGTTGGGTGGATCTGAACGTATGATGGGTTAGCGAAGTCTGCACCCTTACGGTAGCACTGGATGGCAGCTGTACAGTTACAACCCATGGCGTTAGTAGAGAGGAAGTAAGCGTTACCATAACCACCAGTGGCGATTACCACGGCGTTGGCAGAGAAGCGCTCCAACTCGCCTGTGATCAAGTTCTTGGCAATGATACCGCGAGCGTGACCGTCAACGATCACTACATCCTCCATCTCATAACGAGTGTAGAGCTTTACCTTGCCTGTCTCTACCTGGCGGCTCAATGAAGAGTAAGCACCGAGGAGGAGCTGCTGGCCTGTCTGACCCTTAGCATAGAATGTACGCGAAACCTGTGCACCACCGAAAGAACGGTTGGCCAACATACCGCCGTACTCACGGGCGAAAGGAACGCCCTGTGCCACGCACTGGTCGATGATGTCGTTGCTCACCTCAGCCAAACGGTAAACGTTGGCCTCGCGGGCACGATAGTCACCACCCTTCACTGTATCGTAGAAAAGACGGTAAACAGAGTCACCATCGTTCTGATAGTTCTTAGCTGCATTGATACCTCCCTGTGCTGCGATAGAGTGAGCACGGCGTGGAGAGTCCTGGATGCAGAAGTTCAGGATATTGAAGCCCATCTCGCCGAGAGAGGCGGCTGCAGAAGCACCTGCCAAACCTGTACCTACGACGATGACGTCGAGCTTTAACTTGTTCTTTGGGTTAACCAAACGCTGGTGTGCCTTGTAGTTGGTCCACTTCTCAGCAACTGGTCCTTCAGGTATTCTAGAATTTAATGTCTTAGCCATAATCTTTTTTAATACTTAAATGATTACATGAATTATGCGCAGCACAATGATGGAGCGCAACCGATAGCGAATGCCAAAACGGTAATGATGAAGAGTGCAATCAAAATGGTTGTATAAACCATGCCGATTACCTTCCAGCGGCAGAACCAAACCTTACCATTCCAGCCGAGAGTCTGAAGAGCACTCCAGAAACCGTGGGTGAGGTGGAACCAGAGAGCTACAAGCCAAATGATGTAGAGAACTACAAACACTGGGTTGGCGAAGGTGTCCTGAATGAATGCAAAACCGTCTGCTGGGTGATGAGCTACAGACATGCCTGTCAACTCTGCAAACATCATGTTGAACCAGAAGTTGAACAGGTGAAGCAACAATCCGAGAACGATGACGATACCCAGTACCAACATGTTCTGACTAGCCCACTCTACCTTCTCTGGCTTAACAGTTACCTCGTAACGCTGGTTACCACGAGCACGACGGTTTTGTGCTGTCAGGATAAAAGCGTAAACGATGTGACAAACTGCCAAAGCTGCCAAACCTAATGTTGCAGCTACAGCGTACCAGTTAGCACCCAACAACTCGCAAATCATGTTGTAAGCCTCCCCAGAGAAGAGCGCAGCAACATTCATGCAGCAGTGGAATGTCAAGAATAGAATCAGGGCGATACCAGTTACTGACATCACTACCTTTCTACCAATTGATGAATTGATTAACCACATAAATGATTGATTTTTAAATATTTAACTGTTTGAAACTAATTTATATTTCTTCATCCGTATTTCACTTGCAATACCTAATCATCACGACTCGTCAATACCTACTTCTAGGTATCTCCTCGCAAGTTTGCTGCAAAATTACTATAAATTCGTGATTTATCAAAGTATTTTTGCCAAAATTTCAATTAAAATTCTTACTTTTGCCGAAAATTAGAAAAAGTATAGATTATGATTTTCAAGTATGACGTACTCGTTATCGGTGGCGGACACGCTGGTTGCGAGGCTGCCGCAGCCTCTGCAAACATGGGCGCCAAGACCTGCCTCATAACGATGGACATGAACAAGATTGGCCAGATGAGTTGCAACCCAGCAATCGGCGGAATAGCCAAGGGACAGATTGTGCGAGAAATCGATGCACTCGGCGGGCAGATGGGTATAGTTACCGACAAAACTGCCATCCAGTTCAGAATGCTGAATATAGGTAAGGGACCTGCCGTATGGAGCCCTCGCGCCCAGTGCGACCGCGGCAAGTTCATTTGGGAGTGGCGAACCATCCTCGACCATACCGACAACCTTGACATTTGGCAAGACCAAGCGGACGAGCTGCTCGTGGAGGACGGCGAGGCTATCGGAGTGCGCACTATCTGGGGCGCAGAGTTCTTTGCAAAAAGCATCATCGTTACTGCGGGAACCTTTCTCAACGGACTGATGCATGTAGGCAGAAAGATGGTAGAAGGCGGCAGATGTGCCGAGCCTGCCGTTCACAACTTTACAGAAAGTATTACTCGATGGGGAATCACCTCGGCTAGAATGAAGACTGGAACACCCGTTCGCATCGACAAACGTAGCGTACATTTCGAGGACATGGAGGAGCAACCTGGCGACAGCGACTTTCACCAGTTCTCATACATGAGCAAACACAGAGTTCTCAAACAGTTGTCTTGCTGGACTTGTTACACCAACCCGAAAGTACATGAAACTTTGAAAAGCGGCCTAGCCGACTCACCTTTATATAATGGTCAGATTCAAAGCACGGGTCCACGCTACTGCCCTAGTATCGAGACGAAGCTCGTTACCTTCCCCGACAAGGAGCAACACCCTCTCTTTTTGGAACCTGAGGGCGAAGATACCAACGAGATGTACTTGAACGGTTTCTCTTCGAGCATGCCGATGAACATCCAGTTACAAGCCCTTCACGAAATTCCTGCACTGCGAGATGCCAAGATTTACCGTCCGGGCTACGCCATCGAGTACGACTACTTCGACCCCACCCAACTGAAGCACTCTTTGGAATCAAAAATCATCAAGGGGCTCTTCTTCGCTGGTCAGGTAAACGGAACAACAGGTTACGAGGAAGCAGGAGGTCAAGGTACCGTTGCCGGAATCAACGCCGCCCTCCATTGTGTCGGCGACAAGACTTTCGAGATGAAGCGAGACGAGAGTTACATCGGTGTGCTCATCGACGACCTCACGACGAAGGGAGTAGACGAACCCTACCGCATGTTCACATCCCGCGCCGAATATCGCATCTTGCTACGACAAGACGATGCCGATGCTCGTCTCACCGAGAAAGCCTACGAACTTGGGATAGCCAAGCGAGACCGATACGACTGGTGGATAGAGAAGAAGAACGCCATCGAGCGAATCATCGAATTCTGCCAAAACCACCCCATCAAGAAAGACGAAATCAATCCGAAGTTGGATGCACTCGGCACTACTCCACTTCGAGCCGGCTGCAAGCTCATCGACCTGGTGGCTCGCCCACATCTCAACCTTCAAAACTTGTCTGAGATTATCCCCGAGCTGAAGGTGGCGATGAATGCGCCAGCCAATCGCAAGGAAGAGATTTGCGAAGCGGCAGAAATTAAGATGAAGTACAAAGGATACATCGACCGAGAGCGGCTCATCGCCGACAAAATGCGCCGCCTGGAGAACATCAAAATCAAAGGACGCTTCAAGTATGCCGACCTGCACGAGATTTCAACCGAAGGACGTCAAAAACTGGAGCGCATCGACCCGGAGACTTTGGCTCAAGCAAGCCGCATTCCAGGCGTCTCTCCTAGCGATATCAACGTATTGCTCGTGCTACTCGGCAGATAGTTTCACGACAACCAAAGACTCACCAAACAAGAATGTTCCACGTGAAACAGACATACCATAAAACATTTGATAGTTAACTACTTATCGGTAATTACATCAAGTGTTTTATGGTTAAAGTAAAACTTTGGATATTCGTGAAACAAGCGAAAGAATCGCTAAAAAGAAGGAAGAAAATCGAATGAAAGCAAACACAAACATTATAACATAAAAAGCAATGAATAATCAAGTATTATTAGACAATCTGCGTTGCATTCCAGATTGGCCTATCAAGGGCGTAAACTTCCGCGACGTCACTACTCTTTTCAAGAACCCTGCAGCTCTTAAAGAGATCAACGATGAGATGTACGAACTGTATAAAGACAAAGGAATCACAAAAATCGTAGGCATCGAATCTCGTGGTTTTGTCATGTCTTCCGCCCTTGCCATTCGCCTCGGAGCAGGTGTAGTATTGTGCCGCAAACCAGGAAAACTTCCTTGCAAAACCATACAGGAGAGTTATGCCAAAGAATATGGAATTGACACTATAGAAATCCACGAGGACGCCATCAACGAAAACGATGTGGTACTGCTCCACGACGACCTTCTCGCCACAGGCGGAACCATGAAAGCCGCTTGCGATTTAGTAAAGAAATTCCATCCTAAAAAAGTATACGCAAACTTTATCATCGAGCTCGTAAACGAGAACTTCGAGGGAAGAAACATCTTTGACAAGGACGTGGAAGTATCCACCTTGATGCAGTTGTAAGAGTTAGGGGCGTTGCCGTTTCACGTGAAACAGCAACGCCCGAATTGTCTTTTAGCAAAAGAATTACAAGATGACAAAACAAGAAAACGAGGAGCGTTTGGCCAGGTTAAAAAACGTTGTATTGAGCATGCCTGAGAAGCCAGGAAGCTATCAATACTACGACGAAAATCACACGATCATCTATGTGGGAAAGGCCAAGAATCTCAAGAGAAGGGTATTATCCTACTTCCATAAAGAGGTGGACAGATACAAGACAAAGGTGCTCGTATCGAAGATTTACGACATCTCCTACACCGTGGTTAACACCGAGGAAGATGCCCTTTTGCTCGAAAACAGCTTGATCAAAAAGTACAATCCAAGATACAATGTCTTGCTGAAAGACGGCAAGACCTACCCCTCGATTTGCGTAACAAACGAGTACTTCCCCCGTATTTTCAAGACCCGAAACATCAACAAAAAGGTGGGAACTTTCTTCGGTCCTTACCCTCACATCGGCAGCATGCAGGCCGTCTTAGAAGTCATCAAGAAGCTCTACAAACCCCGTACTTGCCGCTTTCCTATCACTAAAGAAGGGGTAGCAGAGGGCAAATACAAGCCCTGCCTGGAGTACCACATCCACAACTGCGGAGCACCTTGCATCAACAAGCAGAGCTATGAAGAATACCAGGAGAATATGCGTCAGGTGCGCGAAATTCTGAAGGGAAACACGCGGGAAGTGAGCAAATATCTCTACGATATGATGATGAAAAATGCAGAAATATTACGTTTTGAAGTCGCTGAGGAATACAAGAAAAAGTATCAATTACTTGGCGAATTTGAGGCAAAAAGCGAGGTGGTGAGCCATACTATCACAGACGTAGACGTCTTCACCATCACCAATGACGATGCCAACAAAAATGCGTTTATCAACTACATTCACGTTAAAAACGGTACCATCAACCAGAGTTTCACCTATGAGTACAAACGCAAACTAGAAGAAAGCGACGAGGAACTCCTAATTACCGCCATCCCAGAGATTAGAGAACGTTTTCACTCCACTTCGAAAGAAATTATCGTACCTTTCGAGTTGGAATGGAAACTGAAAGACGCGACCTTCTTCGTGCCGCAGAGAGGCGACAAAAAGCACCTGCTAGACCTCTCTGAAATGAACGGGAAACAGTACAAATTCGACCGTCTGAAACAGGCGGAGAAGCTTAATCCAGAGCAGAAACAAACCCGCCTGATGAAGGAATTACAAGCAAAACTGAAACTTCCGAAGCTTCCATACCAGATAGAATGCTTCGACAACTCCAACATCTCGGGAACGGATGCCGTGGCTGGCTGCATCGTATATAAAGGTATGAAACCGTCCCGCAAGGACTATCGCAAATACAATATAAAGACCGTTGAGGGACCCGATGACTACGCATCAATGCAGGAGGTAGTACGTCGCCGATACAGCAGGATGACAGAGGAAAAGACTCCCCTTCCAGACCTCATTATCACCGATGGTGGCATTGGTCAGATGGGCGTAGTAAGAGAGGTGATTGAAGACGAATTGCACCTCAATATCCCCATCGCCGGACTGGCCAAGGACGACCGCCACCGCACCAACGAACTGCTCTACGGTTTTCCGCCACAAACCATCGCCCTGCCTCCCGAAAGCGAGCTTTTCAAGGTATTGACACAGATACAAGACGAGGTGCACCGCTACGCCATCACCTTCCATCGCGACAAACGCAGCAAGCACGCCCTTCACTCCGAACTGGACGACATCAAGGGTATCGGCCCCAAGGCAAAAGAAGCCCTTTTGGGCAAGTTTAAGAGCGTCAAGAAAATGAAGGAAGCAAGCCAGGAAGAACTAGCAGAGGTGCTGGGACCCCACAAGGCAGAGATTTTAACGAAATATTTCACCGAAAAGGATGGGAATATAAAATAAAAGATGTATCTTTGCAGAAAACAAGCAAAAAGACGTTATGAGAATCGTTATACAGCGTGTGAGTCACGCTTCCGTGACCATTAATGGAACAGTGAAATCTGCCATCCAGCAGGGTTATCTTATCCTCCTCGGCGTGGAGGAAAGCGACTCCTCCGAGGACATCGACTGGCTGGTGAGAAAAGTAACTGGACTCCGTGTTTTCGACGACGAGAACCATGTGATGAACCGCTCCATCATGGACATCGAGGGCGAAATATTGGTTATCAGCCAGTTCACGCTCTTCGCCAGCTATAAGAAAGGCAACCGACCCAGTTGGCTCAGAGCCGCAAAACATGAAATCAGCGTTCCGCTCTATGAAGAGTTCTGCAAGAAGCTATCCGAGGCTCTTGGCAAACCCGTGGGGACAGGCGAATTTGGGGCAGATATGAAGGTGGAACTGCTCAACGACGGCCCCGTTACCATCTGCATGGATACGCATAACAAGGAATAAAACAAGGAAATATGACCATCAAGGAAGCCCAAGAGGCTGTAGATAAATGGATTAAGGAATACGGCGTAAGATATTTCAGCGAGTTGACCAACATGGCTTGCCTCACAGAAGAGGTGGGCGAACTAGCCCGCATCATCGCTCGAAAATATGGCGACCAAAGCTTCAAGGAGGGTGAAAAGCCCAACCTGGGCGAGGAAATGGCGGACATTCTTTGGGTGCTCATCTGCCTAGCCAACCAAACGGGCATAGACCTCACAGAAGAGCTTGAAAAGAGCATAGAAAAGAAGACAAAAAGAGACTCCGAAAGACATAAGAACAACCCGAAATTAAAATAAAACAAATAACAAAATGAGTAGTATCAAAGAGCAAGTCCTTGCACAACAAGGACTTTATAACGAGTCGGACGACAAGTATCTGGCAGTTTTGAAACAATACAACTGCAATATCAAGGATGAAGAAGTGGCAGCTGCTGTAAAGAAAATTCTCGATGAGAAAGTGGCAGAAAACGACACTTTGGAAGTAAAGAAATTCCTGTTGGGAAGCGTAGAGCTGACCTCTCTTCACACAGAAGATACCGAGGAAAGCATCCTCCGTATGATAGAGAAAGTAAACCAGTTTGCCAAGGATTACCCAGACCTTCCTCACGTAGCTACCGTCTGCACCTACCCTAACTTCGCAGGTTTAATTAGCCAATCGCTCGAAGTAGATGGCGTAGAAATAGCGGTCGTAAGCGGTAATTTTCCTTCTTCGCAGACCTTTATCGAGGTCAAAGTTGCAGAGACAGCACTTGCCATCAAAGACGGTGCCACAGAGGTTGACATCGTGATGCCTGTAGGCAAGTTCTTCAGTGAAGATTATGAGGGTATGTGCGACGACATACAGCAGCTGAAGGAAGTTTGCGGCGAACACATGATGAAGTGTATCCTGGAGACAGGTGACTTGAAGAACTGCAGCAATATCATGAAGGCCTCTATCCTCGCTATGTATTCTGGCGCAGATTACATCAAAACTTCCACTGGCAAGGAGAAGATTTCCGCCACTCCAGAGGCTGCTTACGTAATGTGCCAGGCTATCAAGGCTTATTACGAGAAGACAGGTATCCAGATTGGTTTCAAACCTGCCGGAGGTCTCAACACCGTTCACGACGCTGTGGTTTACTACACTATCGTGAAGGAAGTTTTGGGCGAGAAATGGTTGACCAACAAGTGGTTGCGACTTGGTACTTCTCGCCTCACCAACCTGTTGCTGAGCGAGATTCTCGGCAAAGAAATCAAGTACTTCTAAAAGGAAGAGAATACTACCAATAAAATAGGTCTTTCAAAAGGGTAAAACAGCCCGTTGAAAGACCTATTTTATTGGATTCTATAGTTGTACGACTATAACACCTCATGTCGTACGACTATACAACCTCATGTTGTACGACTATAACACCTATAGTTGTACAACATGAGATGCTCATAAAAACGAGCTTATGCCTTACGCTCTATCACAAAATCAAGATAAGCTTTTAAGGCATCATAAATACCTTTATCCTCGACATAGGTATCTAAGAAATTCATGCACTCCACATGAAAGTCCCACATACGCTTATCAGCATAATCTATTCCTCCATTTTCTTTGGTGAAAGCCACAAGTTGCGATATTTCATCAGGTGTAATCTCACGAGACTTTACCTTGTGGGCAAGTTTCAGCATCCCCTCATCACCTACCGACTTCAAAGCATAAATAACAGGCAATGTGAGCTTACCCTCGGCCATGTCATTACCAGTTGGCTTGCCTATCTCCTTTGAGTCATAATAATCAAAAATATCATCACGTATCTGGAAGATAATTCCGAGGTTTTGTCCAAATTTCTTCGCCTCCTCTACAGCAATCTGTGAAGCCTGAGCCGACAATGCTCCTATACCAGCACAAGCCTCGAACAGGGCAGCAGTTTTCTGCTTAATTACCTGATAATAAGTATCTTCCGAAATTTCATCATTACTTATACTATTCAGCTGGAGTATCTCACCATTCGACAATGTTCGCCCCAACTCAGCAAGATAACGAACGATTTCCTCAGAGTGGGAATAAGAGACATGGAGCAAAGCTGTAGACAGGATATAGTCACCAACAAGCACGGCTACCTTATTATTATAAGTAGCGTTGACACTTGCCTGACCTCGGCGTTCACCACTCTCATCCACCACATCATCATGAACCAACGAAGCAGTATGAAGCAATTCCAATCCCACTGCAGAATGCTGGGTAACATTAGTAACCTTGCCAAAATTACGAGCCATCAGCAAGATCAGCATGGGGCGCATACGCTTGCCAGTGCGCTGACGAATATGGTCGAGCGCCTGAGAAAGAAGGCCATCACTATGCATCAAAGACCTATTGAATAAGTCTACAAAATCTGCTAAATCTGCCTCGATAGGCTGCTTAATACGTGATAAATAGTCCATTATCTATGAGTAAATCTGCTTAATTTCCGAAATTTGTTACAAAATTAATCAATTATTCGTGAATTCTGCCAATTTTTTAGTAATTTTACACCATAAAAATGATTATTTATGGATAAATTGTTCCTTTTAGACGCATACGCACTTATTTATAGGTCGTATTATGCCTTTATGAAAGCCCCTCGAATTAACTCGAAAGGACTTAACACATCATGTATAATGGGGTTCTGCAATACCCTAAACGAGATACTTACCAAGGAGAAACCTACCCATGTCGGGGTAGCTTTCGACCATGGCAAAACCTTCCGTCACGAGGCTTTTCCTGCTTACAAAGCACAACGAGAAGAGACTCCTGAAGACATTAAACTATCAGTACCTATCATCAAGAAAATATTGGAAGCATACCACATCCCTATTCTTCAGGTAGACGGTTTCGAGGCTGATGACATCATCGGCACCATAGCTACCCAAGCTGGCAAAAAGGGAATCGAGACCTATATGCTGACACCGGACAAGGACTATGGGCAATTAGTGCGAGACAATGTCTATATGTATCGACCTCGTCACGGAGGCGGTTATGAAAAATTGGGCATTGCCGAGATAGAAGAAAAATACGACATCACTTCCCCACTCCAAGTCATCGACCTTCTGGCTCTGATGGGCGACTCAGCAGACAACTTTCCAGGCTGCCCTGGCGTGGGCGAGAAGACTGCAGTGAAACTCATTAAGGAATTCGGAAGCGTGGAAGAGTTGATCAAAAATTCTTCGAAGGTGAAAGGCAAACTCCGAGAAAAGGTGGAAGGAGCCGTAGAGGACATCAATATGTCAAAGTTCTTGGCAACTATCCGTATTGACGTTCCTATTACACAAAACTTCGACGAACTCAAGTTGGTTGAACCAGACCAAGAGAAATTGGATGAAATCTTTACCGAACTAGAGTTTAAGTCCTTTGCCAACAGAGTTCTTAAAAAAACTCAAAAAGTACAAACAAAGTCTACAGGAGAGCTGGATTTATTTTCCGCACAGCAAGAAGATGGGCAGGAAGAACAAAAAAACACGAGTTTTGAGACCATTAAAACGACACTGTACAACTATAAACTCATTGATAATAAAGAAGATGCAAAGCGTCTTTGTGATTTTTTACTTACAAAACATATTCTCAGTCTAGATACGGAGACCACTTCTACTGCTGCAATCGATGCAGAATTAGTAGGATTGAGCTTTGCCGTGGAAGAGAAAGAGGCTTTCTATGTAGCAATCCCAGCCAATCGTGAAGAAGCCTTAAAATACGTAAATATCTTCAAACCTCTCTATGAGAACCCAGACATTCTCAAAGTGGGACAAAATATCAAGTACGATTACGAGGTGCTGATGAATTATGGTGTAGAGATACAAGGAAAGATGTTTGACACGATGCTCGCCCATTACATCCTCCAACCCGAACTCTACCACAACATGGACTATTTGGCAGAAGTGTACCTCAACTACCAAACTATACACATCGAAGAGTTGATTGGCCCAAAGGGCAAAAACCAAAAATCGATGCGCGACCTCTCCCCTACTGAAGTATACGAGTATGCTGCCGAAGATGCCGACATTACTTTGCGTCTGAAGAATGTACTCGAACCCAAATTAAAGGAG
This sequence comes from bacterium, assembly GCA_963657075.1. Taxonomy (GTDB): domain Bacteria; phylum Bacteroidota; class Bacteroidia; order Bacteroidales; family Bacteroidaceae; genus Prevotella. Next base: position 12,159 of record CAVKLF010000028.1, read on the forward strand.
ATAGATTGCGAAGATTTGTTCTGGAACGTAGAGATGCCGCTTGTACCCGTTCTGGCCCATATGGAGATGAATGGTGTATGTATAGACACCAATACGTTGAAGGAAACGTCAAATAATCTTACCAATAGATTGGCAGAGATAGAGCACCACATCTACGAATTGGCAGGAGAAAGTTTCAACATTGGCTCGCCGAGACAAGTAGGAGAAGTACTCTTCGGCAAGATGAAGATTGTAGAGAAGCCCAAGAAGACAAAGACAGGACAATACGTAACGAGCGAAGAAGTACTGCAGCAGTTGCGCAGCAAGAGTCCAATCATAGATGAGATACTGAATTACAGAGGATTGAAAAAACTATTGAGCACCTACGTAGATGCCCTTCCTAGACTCATCAACCCTCGTACAGGGCACATCCATGCTTCGTTCAACCAAGCCATCACAGCCACGGGGCGCCTCTCATCAAGCGACCCCAACCTACAGAATATTCCGGTAAGAGACGATGACGGAAAAGAGATTAGAAGATGCTTCATTCCAGAGCCCGGTTGTCTATTCTTTTCTGCAGACTACTCACAGATAGAGCTGCGCATCATGGCACACCTCAGTGAGGACAAGAATATGGTGGAAGCCTTCCGCGAAGGTAGCGATATCCATGCCGCTACAGCTGCCAAGATTTGGCACGAAGACATCAGCCTAGTAACTGATGCTCAGCGAAAAAAGGCAAAGACCGCCAACTTCGGCATCATCTACGGCATTACCACTTTCGGTCTCGCCCAGCGCATGAACATCGACAATAAGGAAGCGAAGCAAATCATCGAAGACTACTTCCGCACCTTCCCCGGTGTGCAGGCATATATGGAGAAATCGAAGGAAATGGCACGAGAGAAAGGTTATGCAGAAACCATCTTCCATCGTCGCCGCTATCTGCCCGACATCAATAGCAAGAACGGCACCGTGAGAGGCTTCGCCGAGCGAAACGCCATCAACGCCCCTATCCAAGGCTCGGAAGCCGACATCATCAAGGTGGCGATGGTACGCATCTTCAATCGTTTTAAGGCTGAAGGCATTAAGAGCAAGATGATCATCCAGGTACACGACGAGCTCAACTTCTCCGTCTATCCCGAAGAAAAGGAAAAGGTGGAGAAAATCGTCGTAGAGGAAATGCAGAATGCCTACCAGCTCTCCGTACCACTCGTAGCAGATGCAGGCTGGGGTAAAAACTGGTTAGAAGCACATTGACACTAAAGTATTTAGGTACTCCCGATTGTTTCACATGAAACAATCGGGAGGATAAGGGCAAGAAAAGCTTAGGAAGACTTCAAAGGTACGATTGATAGACGAATAAAACTAACTAACATGATCGAAAAAAGAACCATGAGTAAAAAACTATTAGGATTTTTAATGGTCTTCATCATCTTGCTGCATGCCTCTTGCTACCAAGACAAAAAAACACTGACCTTGCGCTCCGCCTATTACTGGAGTACCACCTGGAACATGGACAGCAGCAAGATAAACTTCATCCAAAAACACGACATCAAGCGTATCTATCTGAGATTCTTCGATATAGTGAAGGAAGAAGGTGGAGAAATCATGCCCAATGCCACACTCCAATTCCTCAGTCCGATACCCCAAAACTTAGAAATAGTACCCGTCGTTTACATCGTCAACGACTGTATGAAACCGAACGCTCACATAAAGGGCACAGATGACAAAACTGCCCCAAACAGTCTGCTCGCCGATAAGATACTCACCCGAATCCTCCAGATGTGCGAAAGCAACGACATACAGCAAATCCATGAAATACAGATAGATTGCGACTGGACTGCCACAACCCAAGAGGCTTACTTCAGTTTTCTCAAAGAATTGAGAGAGAAGGCGAACGCCAAAGACATCCTGCTCTCTGCCACTATCCGCCTACACCAACTTTCCATGTTTCCACCACCAGTAGACAAAGGAGTCCTGATGATGTATAACACGGGCGACGCCAAGCAGTTAAAATGCCAAAAGCCGATACTCGACATGAAGGATGTAGCACCCTACATCCAGCACCTAGCCGACTATCCCCTCCCCTTGTCAGCCGCCTATCCCCTATTCCGTTGGCACATACTCTTCAGAGAAAACAAGTTTGTGGGATTCATGCATGATGACGAATCCTTTCCCATATTGCCGGGCGACAGCATCGTGGTTCGCCAGCCCGAGATGACAGACATTATGGAAGCCATCAAGAGCATCAATGCCCAAAACGAAGACATCAACAACGAGGTGATTCTATTCGACCTCAACAACCAAAATATCAAACGATTTAGTTCAGAAGATTATGAAAAGATTTATCGACATTTACCATGTTCTTATACTCCAAAAGGCAAAGCAAGCCATCGCTCTCAAAAGAAGCCTCGCTATAGGTCTCGTATCTATCGCCTTTGCTACTAATGCCCATGGTTGCGCCTCCGAAGGCGTCAATCACAACTACTATATGTTCAGCGTATTCAACCGCGACCAAGTATCGCCATCTTACCTATACGACATTGCCAACTACTGGCAAATCTACGCCAATCAACCAGCCGAGGACGCAGACTTGAACTTTTACAAATGGAACAAGGACGATATCTTAAAAGCAGCCAAAGGCAAAAAGGACGTCGAGATGCAGACGTATCTCAAACGCCTAAACGCTTATCTCAAGGCATGCGAAATCTTGAATCCCAATGCCTGGGACTATCCCTCGAAGCAAGACCGCACACAAGCCTTGCAGTCACTCACCCAGATAGCGAATGCCGCCAAACTCTACAAGGGCAGCAAGCTGAAGTACCAATACGCCCTACTCCGCATGCGCACCAACATGGTGAAGAAGCTCGACCAGCAGAACATCACCTATTGGAATACCGTTGCCTCCAAGTTTTCCCAATCCATGTGGAAAGAAGCCATGCGAAACATCTATGCCCGAGCCTTACACAAGATAGGCAAACGCCAACAGGCACTCGACATCTACGCCAGCCAGGGCGACATACTCAGCATCAAAGCCCTCGCCCGTAACTACCGCAACCAGGCAGGCATCCAGAGCGTCTATCAGAATAACGCTAACTCACCAATGCTCACTTACCTGGTGCAAGATTTCGTCAACAACAACCAGCAGACGATAGATAGTCGAGAGAAGAATGAACTCGACAAGGAATGGATGAAACAAATCGACGCCAAGATGATCAACCAGAAGGAAGCACTCGACTTCATCACCTTCGCCCATCAGGTCATCACCGAAGGCAAGACCAAGAGTCCATGTCTCTGGCTATCAGCCTCTGCCATGCTCCACTATCTATACGGTTACCAGCAAGAGGCATGGAAGGAAAGCACCCAAGCCATCTCACTCGATGGTACCCAGCGCATGAAGGACAACGCCCGAGCCATCCGCCTGGTCATCTCCACGAAGAACACGTTGGCCGATGCCAAGGAAGACCAAACCGATGCCAACTCCTTACAGACGATACAAGACTACAGTAAGTATCTCGTAGAGGAGTTCAAATGGTTGGATAAGATGGCAAGAGCAGAGGATAAAGTGGCCAACATCTCTAGCTATCCATACAATCACTATACAGAGATACAAGAGCAAGTGGCCTATCGTGCACTGCACGACCGCTTCCTGCGCCTAGCCACCCAAACGCAAGGCAGCAAGCAACAAGACTACCAGAATATGTCCTTGGCCATGTATGGCATGATGGATGCTTACCAATGTACATTCTCACCCGACCAGCAGGAAGTGCCAAGTATCAGCAAGTACCCTTATTCTTCTGAGTACGTCGCTCAGTTGGACACCCTCACTGCCAAGCAACTGGCCAGCTACTACTCCTTCATCATCGCCCACCACGAGGATGCATTCGAAGAATACGTCTGCCAGTCGCTCTATCGCAACGCCAACTTCTTCAAGGATATGATAGGCACGAAGTATCTTTCCGAGGGAAACTTTGGCGAGGCAGCCAAGTGGCTCAAGGACGTTTCCCTCCAGTTCATCAATGACCAACCCATCAGTTTCTATGCTACCAAGAGAAGCTACACCTTGCCTTATTGGTTCAACCGCCAGAAAGTGAAGGATGATGACATGTGGAGTATCGAAAAGGGATATGCACAAATGAAAGAGAACCCTAAGCTGAAGTTCTGCCAAGAGATGAACCAGCTCATCAGCCAATACAACGTGAGCCGTGAGGGTACAGCCAAAGACGAGCTGGCCTACCAACTTGCCATACGCTACTATCAGGCCTCCTGCTATGGCGATTGCTGGTATCTTGCCCATTATGGCAAGAGCGTAAACGACAGTGCCCGAACTTGGGAAGCAGACTTTGCCGCCATCGCACAGCAGTATCTAAGAGCCAGCAAGCAGAGCAGCGACCTCACCCTGCGCTATCATTCGCTCTATGCCCTCTCCTCCATAAGTATCGACCCATGGTATCAGATAGAGTATGACAGCAACTACAATGAGCAGACCGTGCTTCGCCCACTCTCTGCGCAATATCAAGCGATGATGGAACTCAGTAAGTTTGCAAAGGAACACCCCTACTCCGTAGACAACTACACCACAAGGTGCGACGTGCTGAAAGCATTCGAGGAAAAAACAAGATGGCAAGCCAACTAAGCCAATAAGCAATGAAAACAAGAGGCATTCATGGCAGCATGAATGCCTTTTTTAGTTTATTTACCACAGATTATTTTGCAATCTCTACAAATAACAGTATCTTTGCACTCAGAAATTTAAACGTTTAAAGATAAAATGGCATTAAAATGTGGTATTGTAGGCCTCCCAAACGTGGGTAAGTCTACACTGTTCAACTGTCTGTCTAGTGCAAAGGCACAGGCAGCTAACTTCCCTTTCTGTACTATCGAACCTAACTTGGGCGTCATCACCGTACCCGATGAGCGACTCAACAAGCTGGCAGAGATTGTTCACCCAGGACGCATCGTCCCCGCTACTTGCGAGATAGTAGACATCGCAGGACTGGTAAAGGGTGCCAGCAAGGGCGAAGGTCTTGGTAACAAATTCTTGGGAAATATCCGTGAGTGCGATGCGATCATCCACGTGATTCGTTGTTTCGATGACGACAACATCGTGCGTGAGGGCGGTGCCGCCGTCGACCCATTGGAAGATAAGAGCATCATCGACACCGAGCTTCAGCTCAAGGACTTGGAGACCATCGAGTCTCAGCTCGCCAAGCAGCAGAAGACAGCAGCAGCCGGCAACAAGGATGCCAAGGTGATGGTTACCGTACTCGAAGCTTATAAGGCCGTGCTGGAACAAGGCAAGAATGCCCGTTCGGTAACCTTCGAGAGCAAGGAAGAGCAAAAAGTAGCACACGACTTGTTCCTCTTGACTACCAAACCCGTACTCTACGTAGCCAATGTCGATGAGGCATCAGCCAAAACTGGCAATGAGCACAGCCAGAAGGTGGAGGCTATCGCAGCCGAAGAAGGTGCAGAGTGCATGGTAATAGCTGCCAAGACTGAGGAAGACATCGCATCGCTCGAAACTTACGAAGACAAACTGATGTTCCTGGAAGAGCTTGGCTTGGAAGAAAGCGGCGTAAACCGCCTCATCAAGAAGGCTTATGCCCTGCTGAACTTGGAAACATTCATCACCGCTGGCGAGATGGAGGTAAAGGCCTGGACTTATCATAAGGGCTGGAAGGCTCCCCAGTGTGCAGGCGTCATCCACACCGACTTCGAGAAGGGCTTCATCCGTGCCGAGGTCATCAAATATGATGACTATATCAAGTATGGCTCTGAGGCTGCCGTGCGCGAGGCTGGCAAGCTCGGCATCGAGGGCAAGGAGTATGTGGTACAGGATGGCGACATCATGCACTTCAGGTTTAATGTTTAGTGTTAAATTAGAAGTCTGTTATGATGGTAAATTTGCTTAACTATATCGTTTGGGATCCTAGCCCCATCCTGGCGCATTTGGGTCCCATTGCGATAAGATATTATGCTACTTGCTGGATGCTGGGCCTGTTTCTGGGCTATCTGCTCATGCGCAAGCTCTACAAGCAGCAGCAGATTCCCGACGAGAAGTTCGACCCTCTGTTTCTCTATATATTCTTCGGAGTATTGATAGGCGGCCGATTAGGGCATTGCATCTTCTACCAGCCCGAATACTTCCTCACACAGTGGGACCACTTCATCGAGATGCTCATCCCGATGCACCACATGCCCGACGGCAGCTGGAAATTCACAGGCTATGAGGGGCTGGCAAGCCACGGTGGCGTAATAGGTATGTTCATCGGCATCTGGCTCTACTGCCGCAACACCAAGGTGGGCGGCTGGACGGTGCTCGACAACATGGGCATCTGCTCGGGCATCACTGCCACCTTCATCCGACTGGGCAACCTGATGAACTCCGAGATTATCGGCAAGGTAACCGATGTGCCATGGGCCTTCATCTTCGTTCGCGAAGACCAATATCCCCGCCACCCAGGACAGCTCTATGAGGCGCTCGCCTACTTTTGCTTCTTCCTTCTCATTCTGTTTATTTATAAGAAGAAAGGACCTAAGAGTGTAGGTACAGGCTTATACTTCGGCCTCTGCCTCACCCTCATCTTCACCTTCCGCTTCTTCATAGAATACACGAAGGAGATTCAGGTAGCGTTCGAGGCAGGTCTCCCCATGGATATGGGACAGATATTGAGTCTCCCACTCATCGTAGTAGGCGTATGGAGCATCGCACGCAGCTATAAAAGATTAAAAGCATGATAAAAAAGTTCTGTACCAAAGTTTGGCACAGAACTTTTTCTTTACCAGAACAGATTTTCATCTTGCCGTAAAGAGAAACAAAACTAACTATACATATATTATATAAGGTATGATAAGAGATATAATGATGGTAAGCATCACATGCCTACTCATAGCCAGTTGCGGCAACCGACAGCAACCATCTGCCCCCGAAGAATCCAGCACTCCCCTACCCCATAACGTACACCTGATAAGCACCACCCCTGTAAAAAGCCAAGGCAAGAGCGAACTCTGCTGGGCTTACGCCATGCTTGCCACCATCGAGAGCGAACACATCATGAAGGGCGACTCCGTCAACCTATCCGTAGCATACGTGGCAAGAATGATGCTGCAAGAGAAGGCCATGGAGTACTACTTTTCGCAGGGCAAGAAACCTATCAGCATGCGCGGCATGGCCTCGATGCTCATACATTATATCGACAAATATGGCGCCATACCATACGATAGCTATGAAGACCCGAAAGACACCAACTACAAAGTGCTATGCAAGAAGGTGGAAAAACTGTGCGATGGAGCCATAGCCAAGAAAGAAGGCATCAATCATCTCAAGGAAAACCTAGACGCTCTCTTCGATCAGGAATTAGGCTACATGCCCGCCAAGCAGGTACACATGCTCGGTGCCGAATACACACCGCTCGAATTTGCCCACAGTGTATGTTATCCAGAGGAGTATGTGGCCCTTACTAGCTTCGACCATCATCCTTACAGGGAATACTTTGCACTGGAAACACCCGATAACACGATGCACGACCAGTTTCTCAACCTGCCCCTCGACGAACTGATGCAGCATATCGAGAAAGCCGTAAAGCAAGGGCACCCCGTATGTTGGGAAGGCGACATCAGCGAGCCAGGATTCAATGCTCCCACCAACAACTGCGTAGATATCCAGCCCCATGAGCGCCCGGTAACCCAAGCTTCCCGACAAAGAGAGTTTGAACAATTACGTACCACCGACGACCATGCGATGGAAATCATAGGAACATTCCTGAGAGGAAAACAGCGCTATTACGTTTGTCGCAACTCCTGGGGCAAGCACTGGGGATATCAAGGTATGATATGTCTCTCAGAAGACTATATCAAACTTAAGACCATCGCAGTGTTTATGAGCGAAAAAGCTTTTCTTTAGCAGTTGTGTGCGCACACACATAGTTGATTTATGTCAAAAAAGAGTGCTTTTTCTCACTTTTTCCCTATAAACGTTTGGCGGGTTGGCGAAATCGTCGTACCTTTGCATCGTCAATAAGACAAAAGGTTATTAGGTTTTTAGGTTAAGATTGTTAGTTGTTTATAGGTTTAGTTAGTAAGGTAAAAAAAGATTGTTTATTCAAGGACGACACAAAAAAAGAATTTTGTTTAGGTTATTAGGTTTTTAGGTTTAAGATTGTTAGTTGTTTAGATTTAGGTTATTAGTTAGAAAGGTAAATTAAAAAGATTGTTTATTCAAGGACGACAGGATAATTAGATAGGTTAGTTAGTTAATAGAAAGGTAAAAAGACAAAGTATGGGAATAACAATGATGATCGCCTGGGCAGCAGCATTTACTGCTTCGGGCTACGTGATGGAGAGAAACTTAAGAAAGTAAAATCTCCTAGAGTTATGAAAAATTTGGGAATACAGTATTAAGGATGCGCAATTTCGAGGGATTCGAAGTTGCGCATTTCATTTTGTACGATTCTCTGCCTTCATAACATGAAGCAGGAAGACGTACAGAAAAGAAATAGATTAATCTAGATACCTGTAAATTGAAGCCACAAGGAGACTACTTGCTTTGTTGGGAGTAACGATTTGTGCCTAGCGTAGGCATAATATTGCCCATTCGAGGACATTTTTTTGCTCTCGCAGGGGCAAAAAACTGCCGTGGCGAGGCAACAAGCAAAACGTCGGGACGTTGAATGAGAAGTGTCGGGGACACCAGCAAAAAAGAATTTTTGGAAAAAGACCACACACCTCACTAAAACGCTGCAGTTGATTGATTATGAATGTGTTACGGCAGTGAAGTGCAGCTCTCAGACCTCACTTTGACTTCACTTTGACCTCACTACGCCACACATATCACAAACTCGACGCCAAGAAAAATAAAGGCAGTGTGGTGTAGCGAGGTCTTAGTGAGGACAAAGTGAGGTCTAAGTGAGGTCTAAGAGCAACACCGCACAAGGACAAACCATCTGAAACACAACATGTTATGATATACCCAGTGAGGTGTGCGGTCTAAATGAATAAAAGCTCTCAAATTCTGGTATAAGCCGAGAGGCTGTTGAAAGGACTATCTACCTTATTCCAACAGTCTATCCTAGATAGATAGTCTGGCTGTCCTAGTCAGACAGTCGGCCTAACAGAGTCACTTACAGTTTTATCCATTACCAATAACTTTTCCAAAGAAGAAGAGAAGATGTGGATAGGATGCCAAATGATTTTTTCTGTCACTCAAGTAATCAAGTAGAGGAAAGAATTATACGAAAATATATGCCTTTTTATTTTGTATTACCGAGGAAAAGTCGTATTTTTGCAAAAACTTTATGTAAAGGACTATAGAATATGGCAAGACATCCTCTTTGGAACAATGACTACTGGCTCTTACTGCTGCAGTTGTACCAGAAGAAGCCTATGGGTGTAAAACCACCCTACTCAAAAGGGATGGTCGACTTGAGCCTGGAATTGCACATTCAGCCAGAATACCTGCACGAGCAGATGTTCAAACTGAGAATGAAGACTCCTCCCATCAAGCGACTATGGGATAAGTATGCCAGCAATCCTCGCCGCCTGCAACATGATATCAGCCTCATCAAGCAACTGAGCGGATGTGGCAATGCCCAAAGCTTTTATGAGGGCGTAGAGATGCGAGAAACCTTCGAAAAAGACTGGGAACCAATCGCCAGCGAGCCTTCGCTTACCCTGGTAAAGCTCATCATCATCCTCGACCTCTACTTCCAGCTCACGCCTATCACCATGGTGCCTGAGACTCCCGAAATCATCGACCTCGGCAAACTCATCAAGACATCGCCACAAGTGATAGCAGAAGCCATGGGCGTATTCCAATACTGCGACCCATACCTAAACAGAGACGATGTGCTCATCAGCCCATTACTGGAAGCTTGCAGCGAGATATGGCATCGATACGGCAACGGAAATCCAGACAAGCTCTATCAATATGCCAACGAACTGAAAGAATACTTCAAGTAGACACTTAACTAAAAGAAAAACGACTTAACTCAATATTATACAAAGATATGGCTCAAAAACTCATTCAGACGCAGGAACAGAAGTTACAGCAGCTACAAAAGCTCACTGCCCAGCAGATGCTACAGGTGAAACTTCTAGAAATGCCACTCACCAAACTAGAGGAGAGTGTCAATGCCGAACTGGACGACAATCCAGCTCTGGAGAGTGAGAATCCAGACGATATGCTCAGCGAAAACTATGACGGAGACTCTCCCATGGACCAAGACTCCGAAAGCAACAATGACGACGAAGATGCCTATGAGGCCAAGACGGAACAAGAAGAAAGAAAAGACGAGCTAGACCAGGCACTGGAAAGCATCGGACAAGACGACCAAATGCCTGACTACAATACCGACAGATACAGCCAACAAGACAATGCCGACTATGAGGAAATGGTATACGGCGACACCACCTCCTTCTACGACAAACTGAAGGAGCAGATGGACATGCAGATACTGTCCGACCAGGAAAGAGACGTGATGGAATACCTCATCGGTTCGCTGGACGACGACGGTCTGCTCAGAAAAGACCTCGACAGCATCAGCGACGAGCTGGCCATCTATCACAACATCGACATGACCAGCCAAGAGATAGAGCACGTGCTACACATCCTGCAAACCTTCGACCCAGCGGGTGTGGGCGGCAGAAGCCTGCAAGAATGCCTCTTGCTGCAAGTGAAGCGCAAACCTCGCGGCGTACTGCGCAAGACGATGGAAGAGGTATTCACCGACTACTTCGAAGAATTTACCAAGAAACATTGGGACAAGATACAGGCAGGACTGGAACTAAACGATACACAGCTCGAAACACTGCGAGAGGAAATCAAGAAGCTAAACCCGAAGCCAGGAGCATCCATGGGCGAAACCGAGGGCAGAAACATGCAGCAGATAACGCCCGACTTCATCATCGACACCGATGACGACGGCTCCATCACCTTCTCGCTAAACCGTGGCAACATCCCCGAGCTTACCGTCTCACCATCGTTCACCAACATGATAGAGACCTACAAGAAGCACAAGGACAAAATGAGCCGAAGCGACAAGGAGGCCCTACTCTATGCCAAGGAGAAAGTAGACAAGGCGCAGGGATTTATCGACGCCGTGAAGCAGCGCCGCCATACCCTCTTCGTCACGATGAAAGCCATCATCGACATTCAGCGCCAATTCTTCCTGGACGGCGACGAGGCCGACCTCAAGCCCATGATACTCAAAGACGTAGCAGACCGTACGGGGCTGGACATCAGCACGATTTCTAGAGTGAGCAATGTAAAATATGCCCAGACCAAATGGGGTATCTTCCCCCTGAAGTTTTTCTTCACCGACAGCTACACCACAGAGGATGGCGAGGAGATGTCTACACGCAAAATAAAGATAGCTCTGCAAGAACTCGTAGACAAGGAGGACAAGCGGAAACCTTTAAGCGACGATGCCATCGCCAAGCTGATGAAAGAACAGGGATACCCTATAGCCCGACGCACCGTATCAAAATACAGAGAGCAACTGGGCATTCCCGTGGCCCGACTTCGCAAGTAGCACATCGCCTTGCAGTACCCTCAAAAGAGAAAAGAGAGAACATTTCTATAGAACGTTAGAGTTATGAAACGTACATGAACGGCCTTCGCCAAAGGGAATGAAAATGCGTCCACCATGCTGCACTTTCAGAAGAATTGATTACCTTTGCCACAGTAATCATTTT
>CAVKLF010000029.1:0-15117 GCA_963657075.1 bacterium
AGTTCAAGCTCGATGGCTCAGCAGATATCGCCCTGCAACAGATAGAAGAGAAAGGATATGCCTGCGAGTATGCAGCAGACTCTCGCAAGGTCCATCAGATAGGTGTCAACTTCTCCTCTGAGAAGGGAACGATAGACGGGTGGAAGGAAATATAAACTTTTTATTTGCGATTGAAACATGAAATATCCTATAGGAATACAGACATTTGAAAAGGTGATAGAGGGTGGCTACTCCTATGTAGACAAGACGGCCTTGGTGTACAAGCTTGCCCATGATGCCAAATACCAGTTTTTGAGTCGTCCAAGACGATTCGGCAAGTCGCTATTCGTATCTACTCTTCATGCCTATTTTGAGGGACGCAGGGAACTGTTCACGGGACTTGCTGTCGAGAAACTGGAAACGGAATGGGAGACTTATCCTGTCATCCATGTAGACATGAGTTCCAGCAAGTACTATAGATTGGAAAATTTACATGCCACGCTCAACAACATACTTTCCCAATATGAAGCCCTTTATCATATAGACAATCCTGCCATGCCATTCCGTGCTTATGGCCAAAGGATGAAGTGTGTCATTGAAGCTGCTGCAAGACAGGCTGCAAAGAACGTGGTGGTACTCATAGACGAGTATGATGCCCCTATGCACGATTCTATGAAGAACAAGAGCATACAGGAAGAAATCCGTGAGATAATGCGTGACTTCTTCAGTCCGTTGAAACAGCAGGATGCCAACTTGCGTTTTGTATTCATAACGGGTATTTCAAAAATCAGTCAAATGAGCATCTTCAGTGAACTTAACAATCTGAAGATTTTGACCATGAAGGACGAGTATTCTTCACTTTGCGGATTTACGAGGGAAGAGTTGCAGACAGTTTTTGACGACGGTATTCGCAAACTGGCTGAGGAAAACAACTTGACCTATGATGAAGCGATGGCTGCGTTACGTAGACACTATGACGGCTATCATTTCTCTGCAAAATCGCCGGGAATATACAATCCTTTTAGCATTATTAATGCATTGGATGACAAAGAACTGAATAGTTATTGGTTCTCTTCAGGCACCCCAACGTTTTTGGTAGAATTGCTGCAGAAAAAAGGTCTTGACATGCTTCAACTGGATGAAATCTGGGCCTCAAGGAGCCGCTTTGATGTACCCACGGAGCAAATGTCTGATCCTGTACCTGTATTATACCAAAGTGGCTATCTCACAATAAAGGAGTATGACAAAGAACGCAAGCAATTTCGTCTGGGATTTCCCAATGAGGAGGTGAGGCAGGGCTTTTCGGAGAGTCTTTTCAGGTATTATTCGCCTGACGGAATGGGCCATTATGATGCTTTGTGTAGGGCATACTATGATAATGTGGTAAGGAATAGTAATATGGAGGTTTTTCGGGACACCTGCAAAAGTGTGTGGAATGATGTACTAAACCATCCTTTTTTATCATAACAAGGAGTCGTAAGATGTAGCGAAAAGAAATATAGGAAAAACACCGCACACCGCACAGAATTCGTGCAATGCGTTGATTATAAATGAGTTACGGTAGTGCGGTGTAACTCTCACACCGCACAAAGACCGCACAAAGACCTCACACATCATTTCCTCGATTTCGATGATAAGGGGAAATGTGCAGTGTAGTGCGGTCTCCGTGCGGTGGTGTGACAACACCGCACAAGGGCAAACTATTTGAAGCACAATGTGTTACGATGTGTTCAGTGCGGTGTGCGGTCAAAATGAAAAACTCTCGGCTTACAGTATAAGCCGAGAGGATGTGGAGTAGACTATCTGCCTAAGTTGACATGCCTGTCTCTGTTGGATAGTCTGCCTGTCCTAGCCAGACAGTCTGTCCAACATCGTCTCGCAAAGCTTTATTCATTACTATGAATTTTTACCACGCAAAAGGAACGTGCCAGCGTTTCATTTAGAGATGTCTCAAAATCTATACGTAATCCACACACTTTTGCAGGTGGCCCCGGATAACTACCTAAGATAGACCTCCTATCTGCCTAAGATAGCCTACCTATCCAAGTCAGATAGGAAGTCTAACGTAGTCACTTATCTACCCTCCTTGGGGCAGTAAGCTGCTCCCTGGAGAGCATTTTGCGACGTGAGACATGTGTCGCCCACTACACAGCATTCCACAACCGTACAGTTTGAAGTATACTCATTTACCTATCCAATTTTTCATAAACAGAGTTTTTACTCTTGTATTCGGGTACAATTTCTTTCATTTTCTTGACAGTTTCCATCTCATCATATGATTTGCTAATTTGTATCAGATTGTCAATACTAACAGAAACATCAGAATAGTCATATTCTCTCACTGCTGCGATTCTAATCTTGTCATTAAACGAAGGCTTAGTATTCTCCTCATTGGTAAGTACCTCTTCATAAAGCTTTTCACCGGCTCTCAATCCTGTATATTTTATTTCTATATTCTTGGCACCACTGAGATTTATCATACGTTTGGCTAGGTCAGCTATTTTAACAGGGTTACCCATGTCGAAAACGAAAATTTCACCACCGTTTCCCTTTGTCCCCGCTTCTAAAACAAGCTCACACGCCTCTGGAACTAACATAAAGTACCTGACAATGTTAGGATCAGTAACTGTTACTGGACCACCATTTTTGATTTGTTTCTTGAACAAAGGAATGACAGAACCATTAGACCCTAACACGTTTCCGAATCGAGTGGTCACAAACTGTGTTTTACCTTTTACGAATCCATCTGCCAATGCCTTATTAAGGCTTTGCACATAAATCTCACATATTCGTTTCGAACATCCCATTACGTTAGTCGGATTGACTGCTTTGTCCGTTGATATCATGACAAACTTCTTGACTTCATATTTCGCTGATAGGTCAGCCAAAATTTTAGTACCATACACATTGTTCTGTATACTTTCGCAAGGGTTATTTTCCATCATTGGCACATGCTTATAAGCGGCAGCATGGAATACATAATCAGGAAGATATTTCTTGAAAATATTCTCCATACGTGTTTTGCTGCAAATCGTGGTGACTATTGTTTCTGCAGGAATTTCAGGGAACTGCTTAGCCATCATCAGTCGGATGTTGTGCTGAGGAGTTTCTGCACTGTCGATGAGGATAAGCTGCTTGGGTTTGAAAATAGCCACTTGCCTTACGATTTCGCTACCTATGCTGCCTGCAGACCCTGTAATAAGGATACACTTGCCAGTCAGCATATCTGCCACGCTCTTTAAGTCTATCTTGATTTCATTGCGAGGTAAAAGATCCTCTATGCTCACCTCCTTAAGTTGTGCGGGTTGATTAGGACTCCACTCCTGGGTTGACGGCATAAAAATCTTGATAGAAGCCTCTAACAAAGTGTCTTGTAATTTCTGACTCTTTCGAAAGAGACGTGCAGCGCCCGGTGCAATCAGTATACTTCTTACATTGTTTTTCTCGATGGCTT
Source organism: bacterium (assembly GCA_963657075.1). Taxonomy (GTDB): domain Bacteria; phylum Bacteroidota; class Bacteroidia; order Bacteroidales; family Bacteroidaceae; genus Prevotella. The sequence goes on from CAVKLF010000029.1 coordinate 3,434, forward strand.
TCATGTAGTCATCTGATGGGGTATATACTTTTTTCCCCATGAGGTATCGGCTTTTTACATCATTTTCGTCTGAGATAAAGCCCATAAGTTTGAATTTCATAGGTTTATCGTTTTTTATCTGTTTAGCCAAGCCGATGCCACCATCTTTTATGCCGTAAATAAACACATTCTTTATGTTATAGCTTGAAAGCGACACGTCAAACACAGTCTTGGTTATGACTCTAATTGCCCATAAGATGACAACACTAATAAGGGACGCTATCAGAATATTGGAATACCGCAAGTGAATCAATTTGAAGTAATCGAGTGGCAATATACATCTGCTGATTGCATATGACAATATTGCACCGAAAATAATCGCATACAATACGCGCTGTAGGTCTACAAATGAAGAATATCTCAAGATTCCGTCATATGTGTGAAAAAGTCTAAATCCTATCGCATGCAAAAAAGTAAAGATTCCGAACAAAATCGACAGTTGGCTGAGTAAGGATAAGGTTTCTGTACCACTGTTAAACTGTTGGTACACAAGAAGGTTTGAACAGAATACTGCGGCACAATCAACAAGAAATACGCACCAATAGGGTAGTGATTTCTTGGTGAAATACCAGTTTGTAATTTTATTTAATATATCCATATGTGTCTGGGAACTATAGTTTAATTATGTCTTGCCGCTTATTTTACAATATTGCTTTTTATGTTATTTACGATGTATTCTACATCTTTATCGGTAACGCATGGACCGCTAGGCAGACATAAACCTTGCTTGAATAACTCTTCGCTTACACCATTGTTGTAGCTTACGGCATCAGCATAAATAGGCTGGCAGTGCATAGGTTTCCATAATGGACGTGATTCGATGCCCACTTTATCTAATGCGATTCTAAGAGCTTCTACATTTTTATTAGGTTCTAGTGCAGTGTGTGCATGTGTTGCCGTATGCGTAACTCCAGCAGCTCCGCCAACTGCTTTCTGAACAATGTTTTCGTAAGCATGTTCTTCGTCTTTTACATGTAGGGCAGGGGATAGCAAGATAGTGCTAAGCCAATAGTTGGAGTCTATCTCAGGAGATGGATTGGAGTGAACAGTTATGCCCTCTGTCCCGCTTAACTTTTCTACATAAAGTTGGTGTATATGTTTATGGTGAGCGATGTGTGCGTCAAGCACAGACATCTGCCCCCGACCTATGCCTGCGCAAACATTGCTAAGTCGATAATTGTATCCTATGACTTCATGTTGGTAGTAAGGATAAGATTCACGTGCCTGAGTGGCAAGGAACAATATATGGTTCTTGTTTTCCTCGTTGTTGCAAATCAATGCACCGCCGCCACTTGTGGTAATCATCTTATTTCCATTAAAGCTAAGTACACCATACTTTCCAAAAGAGCCACATACCTCACTTTTGTAGCGTGAGCCTAAGCCTTCAGCAGCATCTTCTATCAAAGGAATATCCCATTTGCTAGCGACTTCTTGTATTTTGTCTATCTTAGCTGGCATTCCATACAGGTAAACCACGATGATGGCTTTTGGCTTCTTTCCCGTAATTTTGACTCTATCTGCGATGGCTTTGTCCAGCAATTGTGGATCCATATTCCATGTATCTGATTCGCTATCGACGAAAACAGGCTTGGCACTTAAATACTTAATAGGGTTTGAAGAAGCACAGAAAGTAAATGATTGTACCATCACCTCATCTCCAGCCTCGACACCACAATCTATGAGGGCAAGATGTACAGCGGCTGTACCTGCACTCAGTGCAACCACACGCTTGCCTTTGCCGACAAAATGCTCTAGGTCTTCTTCGAAACCATTAACGTTTGGTCCAAGAGGTACTACCCAATTAGTATCAAAAGCCTCTTGTATGTATTTCGTTTCATTGCCGCTCATATGAGCCAAGCAAAGGTAAATTCTTTTCTTTTCCATATTTGTTTGTTGTCTTTAGATAGTTTCATTATTATATATGATATGTTTGCCTGTTACTGTGGCAATAATCATCTTTATGTCCATTACAAAACTATAGTGGTTGAGATAATAAAGATTGATTTTCACCTTGTCAGGGTAAATAACCTCATCATTGTATTTCTGTGGGTCGTCTTTTTGTGCGAGGAGTTCTTCTTCGTTGCGATATTTCAAACTTGCGGGACCAGTAATTCCGGGACGCAATTGCAATATGTCCCTATCTTCACCCCTAAGCTGGTCTGCATATCCTGGTACGTCTGGACGTGGACCAACAAAGCTCATATCGCCGACAAGTACATTCCAAAGTTCTGGCAATTCGTCTATCTTATATTTTCTGAGTTTAGCACCCAATGGTGTGATTCTACTTTCTCCAGCAACAGATACGGATGAGCCGTTGTGATGTACTGACATGGAACGAAACTTGTACATCGTAAATAGTTTCCCGCCTTTTCCGACACGTTTCTGCTTGAATAAGGCAGGGCCATTGGGCATCTTAATGCGGATGAGAATCCATGTAGCAAATAGTATAGGACTCAAGCAAATGAGCCCAATGAATGCAATTGTTCTATCAAATATAAATTTCATCATATTTTTACAAACGTTTCAGTATGGCATTTATTGCATATCCAGCAAAACAAAATGCCGAGTAAATCGGATTTATGCGTTCTATCTCTCGATATACGCGCCAAACATCTTTTGCTGCTTTCCATTTCTTGGCAGTATTAGAAGTGGAAACTAGTCTGTAGTGTGCAAGTGTCTTTTGTATGCCATAAGCCTTGAAACCTCGTTTCATAATGAGTAGCCAAAGTGCCATATCATGAGAGCTTTTGATGAGAGGCATTAGAAAGTTACCAGTTTTTTCTTTGTCTATCATTACGGTAAGGCATCCGATAATGGTATTTCTCAAGTATCCATGGTACCCTATCTTCCGAGGTGAATGGATTGTATTTCCTATAGGTTTGCCATCCTCTTCCATTACATCATAGTCGCTGAAGGAAAATGCTATGTTGTATTTTTGCATAAAGGCAAGTTGGCATTCTAGCTTCTCTGGAGTCCATAGATCATCGCTATCAAGAAAAGCAATGTACCTACCTGTTGCATGCTGCAAAGAAATGTTGCGTGCAGCAGCTGCACCACTGTTTTGTGGGGTAGAGAAGACTCTGATCCTAGAGTCCTTAGTAGCAAATTCTTTTGCGATGGCTACAGAATGATCCTTAGAACAGTCGTCTGTGATAAGTAACTCCCAGTCATCGTAGGTTTGTACGATAACAGACTGGATGGCTGCCGCAATGAATCTTTCAGCATTGTATGATGGCATAATAATACTAACTTTTTTCATCCCTTTTTCAATTTAAAAACGTATACTTTTCACCCATATAAATTATGGGCGAAAAATTAATAATATTTTTTAAGGATATAATCAATTCCTTCCCTGTTGCACTTGCAATAAAAGCCAGATGGCATTTTTCCTGTAGAAATTTTACCTATATCATAAACTTTTATGCTTGGCTCATATATAACCTTGAGTCCATGGCTGCCACATTCCTCGGCAAGATACAGTTCTTCATCATACAAAAACACAGGATAATCGATGGTGCCACAGCGACGGATATACTCCTTGGTCAATATGATAAAAGAACCATGTCCTGCATAAATTTCTTGTTTGTCAGCTAAGTTTTGCAATGCAGCTTCTAGATGCTTTCGCTTATAGAGCGTGAGTTCATAAAGTCGGAGTAGGAGCGGATGCATGTAAAGCATTTTTACAAGCTGAAGTTTTTTCTTGCAATATCTTTGCCGTAGGGCAGGATTCAAATCTCGGTTTTCTGTGCCGGAGAATATCTTGGAGGCAATCCAACCTACATTTACTGTAGCTTTGTATTCGCAAAGCTGATTTAGGCTTGTTTTGTCTACTGTCATATCGACATTGCTAAGAATTACATAGTCAAAGCTTTCTAGTTCGACTTGCCCCATTGTCTTTCGAATCGCTCCGAAATAACCTAAGTTTTCGTAAAACGGAAAAACATGTGGATGAATCCATTTTGTCTCATTTAGCCTTATTACCTGATACGATGTGTCTGTATTGTCAGCTACGTGAAAATCCACTTGGCAACCTGCGAATTGTGCCGCTTCTGCCAGAGACTTATAGTAGTCGAAAAGTGCATGATAGGAGTGGTAAGTAACACAGAAAACAGCAATTTTTTTATTACTTTTCATTTTAGAAATTCTTTATGGATTTATCATTACAATTTCCTGGATGGCATTTAAGTAATCGTATTTATGGCGAGTGTCTGGTTCCAAAACTGTTCCTTCTGCCCATTCGTTCCAAGCGTTGATGAAAAGATAATCAGTTTGATACTGCTTTTCGTTAATTGTCATTTTCTTTTCAAGAAAAGACTGGAATTCTTCTTTTGTCGGTGGTAAAACAATCGTGGAGTTCAAACCTCTACGCGCAGTGTTGTCCCAACCCACAAACGCTCCTGCATAGGTGCCAATTGGAGATTTTAATTTCAGAGACCTTTTAGCAACAGATTTAAATTCGAAAGGTTTGTTGAGCATGATTTTAGTTCCAAAACATTTGTTGATGATAGCTAAAACACGTCTTCTTATTCGTTTGTAGTTGAGAGTGATGGCAGGCTGTTGGAAATTTGTTCTTGCAGGTTCAAACTCTACATTAGCCTTAAAAGGCAAAGAGCGCTTCTCGTCATGTTGACCTCTTAAAGTATTTACGAAATGCATACCTTTAAATCCTGCTTCTTTCGCCATTTTGTCCCATAGCTCCATTATTTCCTTTGCACACTTAATGCTAGAAGACTTATAGATAACAAACATCGGACAACCTTGCTCCTTGATGTATCTTTCGTCTTTGAAGAAGGGGAGAAGGTAATTGAAGTGATTTATCCAATCCTTCTTGTTATCATAAGTCTGCGGCATTAGTATCTCGTGCGCCTTGCCGTCCCAAGTCCTAGCCCAAGGCTCGTTAGCCCATGAGAAGCAGAAACGCATCGGGATGTCCTTATTCTTTAGAAGCATTTCTGCTGGTCCCTCTAGCAGGAGTTTCCCAGCGAACCAATAGTGATAGAAGCACATTCCATACACTCCATATTTGTTTGCTAGAGATGCTTGCCATCTTAGTGTATCAACCTTTTTTAGGTCATAGTAATAATCGTTGAGCGGTACTCTTGGCTGTTCATGTCCCTTGAAGAGCGGCTTTGCCCTCTTCACGTTTACCCAATCTGTAAATCCCTTACCCCACCATTCATCGTTCTCTGGGAATGAGTGAAATTGTGGCAGGTAGAATGCTATTATCTTTTGTCTCATAGTATCTCTTTTTTACTTGTCGTTATTAGATGTCATAGTTTTTATAATTCTTGCAGGAACTCCTACGGCAATACTATTGCTTGGAATATCGTGAGTAACTATGCTGTTGGCTCCAACGATTACCCCATTACCTATTTTTACCCCTGCTAGCACACATACGTTGTTGCCTAGCCATACGTTTTTGCCAATGCGAATGCTTCCTTTGGAGAAGACATTTCTTTCTAGTGGCGGTTTTTGTAGGGCTTCGTATGTGCTTCGCCCATGTGAGTTGTCGCTTATTAGCACATTGGTGCCTGTGAGCAGATTGTTGCCAATCGTCACGGAGTCGCATACCGAAATGTGTATACCTTGCCTAAGCATGCAGTTGTCGCCGATAACTAGTAGCGCTTGTGGAGTCCATACGGTAAGCTGTGCTTGTGGTTCTATTTGGCAATTTGCGCCAATTGATATATTATGGTAGCCTCGGATGTTTTTTGCCTTGTATGCAATGATGGTATTCTTCCCGATACTATCGAAACTACGACGTAACCACCCTGTGTAAACATGCCCTATAAAGGCATGTAGCATTTCAGAGAAGGTTGGCTTCCATACGATAGCCAGACTGTAGCCTAGTAGTTCGCCAATATTTTTGATAAGTTTATTCATAATCTGCAATTTTATGGTATAAGCAAGCTACTTGTTCTGCGCTCTTTTCGATTGTATAGAGCTTTAATACGGTTTGCCTAGCTCTTCCCCTATATTCATTGAAAGACTCTGGAGTGTTTTCGCCGACTTCAAGCAAAAGGTTTGCAAGTTCATCGTTACCTTCATACCTTAAGCCTATTTCTTCACCTGTAATAGCCAAGCCATTGTCAAACTGTTCTTTTGTGCCCCCTGTGTTCCTGCCTATAACTAAGCAATCATTGAACATCGCTTCAGCCATACATCTTCCAAAACCTTCTAATGGGGATGGTATGATTATGGCTGTAGCGGAAGCCATTAAGGCGTAAATGTCATTTCTTATTCCGAGGTGCTCAATTTTGTCTTCTAATTGATTGCACTCTATAAAGTTTCTAATGGTTTGATAATACTTTGCGTCATTGATTTTTCCAGCGATTTTAAGTGGAAGAGTTTTTCTTGCACGAATCGAATACTCTTTATATGACTTAACTAATTCCAAAACTCCCTTTGCTTTTTCTATTCTACCCGCGAACAAAAAGTATAGTTCTTTGTCGTACTTGGTTTCAATCTCCTTCTCTGATGCAATGCCGTTATAGATAACTTGCGAGTTAGTGCAAGTGTCCAGTTGGTGGTGCTTGCGAATGTCTTTAGTGATACAAATAGAGTAAGAGTTTTTCTCATACATTCTTTGCATATATAATGACTTCGTCGGGAAGTAATGAATGTTGAAATCTTTGTCTCCATATTCTCTGATGTGGTATACGTGAGGTATAGAGACAGCTTTGGCTGCTTGGTAACCCACTCCAATGATGCTTACATTACTGTGTACGATATTGATTCGCTCCCTTATTAAGAGTTGCTTGAGCTGTATAAACGAATAGACATTCAATAACTTCCAATATAATAGTCTCAACGGAAGAGCTATGGTATATGCCAAATTCCTAGTATCTGGATATACTGAGCTTCTGATAGGAAGAATAACTATATGTACAGGCATCTTTTTCAGTTCGTGGTAGATGCCTGTTTTGGATGGTACTACAACCCAAGCTTCAATCCCTTTTCTCAATAGCTCGGTGAGCAATCGTACAAAGGATTTCGTTGCTCCTCCAGTGGAAGAGGTTGAATGCAAAATATATAGAACTTTCATTTTTCCTTATTTTTATTTTTTTCAAAATACGCAGTAGAATATATTGGTATGAACATGCAATACCACATCACAAAACCTCTTACTATAAAAAAAAGAATACAAATTATACAACTCATGGTCAAGTGCCTCCAGTCTGAATATTTGCACAAGATAGTTGTGAATAGTAGTATGAGGAGGCTCAAACCGACTATGCCGTTTTCATATATAAAAACTTTATAGCCAGAGTTACCAAACGAACCATCTGTTATTCTACCAAAAAAGATGTCGGATGACTGCCAATATCGCTGATATTCAGAGTCAAAGCAGTCTGTCGTTCTGTTATTGCCTGCCAGTTCTCCATCTTCTATTTCTAGTCGCATTACAATCAAGTTGTGTATCAAGTTGTCTCCATCATTATAGAAAATGGAACTGATGCCAACGGTGATTATCATTATTACTGCGATAATAATTTTCTTTATTATCTGTTTGTTTAATACCCAAGCACGTAATATAATCAATGCGACAAGCATAACATAGGCTGCAAGGGAAAATGACAGAAGCGTCGCAGTAAAAAGCACTATGTTGTACCATTTTTTCCATTTCTTGATCTGGGTCATCAATAACATTGTGCATGCAGACCCAAGATGTCCTGGCTCTAGAAAAACAGAGCTAAAGCGCGGCATAATAACTTGCAAACCTACCAAGCGATCATCTATCATGAATAAATAGTAGTTTTGGTAGGAATAAAACCCATCGTTAAATGATGAAGGGAAGGAAGGGAGGTTGACCCCATTAAGGTATAGTATAAAGCCAAAAATGGATAATGCCAGTATTATCCCCATCATTTTACAAATGATGTCGCACAGTTTTTTTATTAGGTCCTTATTTGCTTTGAAAAGAAAGAGATAGATAGTTGCTGTCACGACATTCATTATATATCCTGTTATATTCTCATTCTTTATCAAGGATGAATAATACAGATATACTGCACATACCACTATAGGAGGTAGGTAATACTTGTTGCAAAAGATAGGTGCACTAGATCTGTATGAAAACAGAAACGCAAGCATAAGGAAACAAAAACTTATAGGTTCATATAAGGATGAAAGACTCCACATAAACCATGGATGCAATGAGCCTAAATATGCTATGATCATTCCTATGAAAAATGAAATCTTAGCACATTCCAACTTGTTGATATATAAAAGACTTTTAATACTGATCATAATTTTCCTTTTAGTTTTTTGAGCATACCAATAATAGCAGCCTTCTCATTACTTGTTAGCGAAACATACCACAAAACTACCGAACTGCAAACTACAGTTATTGGGATTGTCAGTAGAAAACTTAGACTGCAATCCAATAATTCGCTAGTCATATAGCTGAAAAATAGCGAGGTGCCAATCAATGGTAGCAGAGGAACAAATACGCTCTGGATGTACCCCTTTGCAGATAGTCCTGCTATTCGTGCAAGATAGGGAATGCGCAGTAACGCCACAATAGCTTCTACTGCTAGATATAGGTTCATAATGGCGAAGACACCGTAATGGTAATACAGAATAATGTAAAAGAGCACTATAGTAAGCAATTTTGGCGTATATACCAAGAGGCTGTAAACTCTAATTCTGCCAAGCGATTGGTTGGCAACATTTAGGCCTGTTGTTAATTGGTCGATGATGAACGCCACAAGTATGTATCTGCAAAAGATGATGGTGTTTTCAGGTGTCTCTTTTAGCCAGAATGACAAAATCTTAGGCATTTCAACAATGACAGGTATGGCAAAGAGCGAGAGTAGAATAACGGAGTATTTGCTTTCTTTTGATGCCAAGTCTAGCATTCTCTGTCGGTCGTGCTCGCCTTCTGCTTTCATTATTTGAGGATTCATGGCGTTGAGTATGGATGTTGAGACGAATGATATTGCTCCATATACTTGATTGGCTATTCCGTATGCCGCATTGATAGTTGCTCCGAAAAAATGATTGAGTATCACTGCCAGGCCTTGGTTTCTGCATGCCACAGCCCCCATACCATATGTTGTCCAACCTGCGAAACCTAAAAGAGGTTTGATATATTCTAGATTAATAGCCTTGAAACTGAAATGGATGTAGCATTCACTAAATTTAAGCTTAGCATACAAGGCGTAACTTAAAAAGTCAACGTATACCCAGCAGGTTATCATGAAGGAATAAGCTACCAACTTGTCTATATTTATATGATATAAGACAATTGCAAAAACTAATTTCACGATAGCGTCCAGTGTCTCCAGTGATGCAATGAACACAATGTTTTCCCTTGCTATAAAGAGAGCTTTGAATGGGGCTGTAATAATGGTGGCAAACAATACAAGGACCGTGAAGTTGTAAATGGTGGATGCTGCATCTAAACGACTCTCTTCGATGTTGAGCCAGTGAGTAAACAAATAAGTTTTTGCAGTAAAGAGAACAAAGAGAAGAAATATGCCTATCAGCAGGTGAAGGAAGAGGCTATTGTTGAAATAATTCTTCACTATGCTCTTGTCCTTGTTGTTGATATTGTATGAGATAAATCTCTGTGTAGTAACCACCAGGGCATTGGTTATGAAGCCGAGCATAGATATGAGGCCTCCGATTACGGAAAATATTCCGTAATCGGAGACATTCAATGTGTCTAATATCAGGCGTGTGGAATACAGAGCCAGCACTAAGTTGACTACTGCTTTTGTGTATTGAGCAGCTGTATTTACGAAGATTCGTTCTTTAGCTTCCATTATTTTTCCCTAAGTTGGCTCATTATCTCTTCTTTCAAGTTGAAGATGCAGCAAAATATAAAGGTAATAAACATCATACCAATGACAAAGAACATTCTCTTTGGTCCTGCAGGTTTGATAGGGACATCTGCACCTTTTATCAAAGTAAACACTGGTGTCTGTTCTTGTACTTTTGCTATTGCAGCTTGCAGTTGTGTATTGAGTGTACTGTATGTGTTATATTTCAATTGCATGTCATTTTCCAAGTCCTCTACCTTGGATTTCAAGCTTTCCAACATAATGTCGGTGTTTGCATCAGCGTAGCTACCATATATTTGCCTTGCTTTCTCATATTGTAGCTTGGCCTCTGCTGTTAGCTTCTTGTAGTACATCATGTCTTTCTTGGCTTTGTTAGTTCTGTAGAAAATTATGAATTTCTGAAGGCGATTAGTTACAGAATCTGCCAATGTTTTACAAATTAGAGGATCTTGCGCCTTGGCAGAGACGGTTATAATTCCTGTTTTCTTATTGACACTAATAGACATGTTGTCTCTAATAGCATTTGCAATAGCATCATCTTCTTTGGATAAGTTATAAGGGTCAAATTCTATTCCTTTATTCTTTCTTTCTTTCTTCGCAAACATTTTCTTAATAGCCGAAGTCGCTTTGCTCCACCAAGGGCGTTCTTGATGTTTTTTGAGATAGTCATACAACGTCGTTGATAGAGTGCCTTCACTATTTACGACTTTAATATCGAACATATCTGTTGCAAACTTATTGTCCGACAATAAGTCTGGATATAGTAAGGGTGAAATTGCATCAGTTGTCTGTGCATTGGAAATGTCAAGTCCCAAAGAACTTGCAATGTCTCCAATGGTTCCTGTGGTACTAATGCCATTCGACAACTCAGGTGCAAGATTTGTCTCAGACGTGTAATAACGTGGCACGCTAAAAATTATGAGGCTTGATACCAAGAATGCACATGGAAGTGCAATAAAGAACGTTTTCTTTTTTATCAATATCTTTCTAATTATTACTCGCAAGTCTATGATGTCTGTATTTTGTTCCATTTTGTTGTAAGTCAGTTTTATCATATTTAAATGTCTGAAAACAGGAGGATTTAGAAAGCAAAAAATGTTATTAAGGAAAATATATTACTTTAAGATAAAGAGTAATATCATTTTACCACATCTAACTTCTCGTAACTTCCGATTAAACTCAATTTCTAGAATGAGCATCTCCTTATAGATATAGTTCTTGTTGCGCAAATGTACACCTCGAACTTTCTATTTTTTTTTGAGCCTGTTTCCTTTTTCTTATCAGAATCTCGGCTTTCCCTTTTTGAATATCTCTACAGAAATGCGATAGCCATATTGTGATGGCTCGTCTTGGTCTGTCTTGGTAAGTTCTTCAGCGAGGTATTTGATAGCTTGTTCTATTACGTCTCTTCTTGAAGTTCCGTGAAGTCCGCAAGCACTCTTGGGTTGGTCATTACCCATTATTTCCATTTGGGCTTGGATTAATGTTTGTATATCCATAATATTTATATTTTATGTAAAATTAGCTTTCCTTTCTTCTAGTATAGGCAAAGAAACTAATTGTTGGTTCCTCTTTTAATATATTTCTTCTATTTTATCCTTCGACCCAAAACGGCCAATGTTTGTGTCAATTTGGAGGGGCACAATGACTGGTGCGTTGCCCCACTGCTTAATTTTTAAGTTATTCAATTTCCCTGATTTGCATTTCTGCCAAGCTGGTGTAGCGCATGATTTTTTCTATGCTTTCACCGTCTGCCAGCATCTCACGGGCTATTTCGAGCGAACGTTCGTCACGTCCTTCTTCTCTTCCTTCTGCACGTCCTTCTTCTTTCCCTTTCAAGCGTCCTTTCTCCTCGGC
>CAVKLF010000029.1:15811-23706 GCA_963657075.1 bacterium
ATATATCGTTCTTCTATCAAATGTTCCATATTTGTTCCTCCAACATTGATTACTAAGTGCAAAGTTACTGTTTCTTTTGTAACTGCCAAACTTTTTAGTTTATGAATATAAAGTTCATGCGCATTACTTACTCAGATTGGCAATAGTAGCTATCATGGCGGCGATGCTGCTCATGCTGGTACCTAGGCTCATGGTCTCTGCCATGCTCATCTTACGCTTCAGCTTGGCTGGGATGACGATTTCGCATCCGGGCTGCACCTTGGCTCCATGGCCCACCTTTGCCACCTTGCCATTCATATAGATGATATAAGCCTTGCTCTTGAGCGCATCGCTGGCGAAACCACCGGCCTCGTCGATGTAGCGGCTCACGCTCTTGCCCTTCTCGTACGCCACTGTGTTGGCGTACATCACGGCGCCATTTATCTTCACGGTTCCGTTGTACTGAGGCACTATCAGGCGGTCTCCCTCACGGAGGATGATGTCGGCGTCAGAACCTGGGTTCTTCAATGCCTCGTCTAGATCGATACCTACAGGATACTCATCTGGCACATTAAACTTCTCCAAGTCTGCATTCTTGGCACTCTCTGCCACCTGCTGCAGGTTGCTGCCATTGCTGCTAGCTGCCAACTGAAGAAGATTCTTCTGTTGCTGCTCTCGCTGCATTTTCAGTACGGTCTCCATACGAGCCTTTTCTGTCTCGTTAGCCTTGCGCATCAGTCTGGCACCCTTGATGTATGCTTGGCCGTTAGACCCACCAGCCTTGCGATACAGGTCTGTAAGACGAGTATTGTTACGGCTCAAGGTATAGGTACCGGCAAACATCACTTCGCCATCCACCTGCACATTCTGCTGCTCGAAGTAGGCAGGACTCTTGCGAATGCTCACCTCATCGTATGGCATGAGCACAAAGCCCGGTGTACCATCCACGATGAAACCATCCTTCAAGGAGAGGGTATAGGTCTTGGCGATGATGCTGTCTGGAGCGGTAGCCTTGGCATCGCTCACCCTGCGGCTCACCATCACATTTACGATGGATGCCTTATCGGTCAAGCCACCAGCCTGGAGTACGAAGTCTTCCAAGGTCTCATTGTCTGCATATCGGTAAGTACCCGGATATTGCACCTCTCCGCGGATGGTTATGGTGCGATCCTTGATCTTGTCTTGTCGGGTAGGAATGAAGAGTACGTCGTTCTCCTTCAACGGGATGTCTGCCACCTTGCCGTCCATGATGCCGGCGATGTCTACACTGATTACCTCCAGCGTGCGGTCGGCCTTCATGCGATGCATGACGGCTCTAGCGGTAAAAGCATCCTCTGTCAATCCCTCTGCATGCTGTACGAGTGTACGCACACTGTTGATTTGTTCGCCGATGTTATACATGCCGGGGCGGAACACGGCGCCCTTCACCTCTACGGTGTTAGCATAGCGTGGTAGGATGGAGTCTACGCTTACAGAGTCGCCATCGTCTATACGGAAACTGGAGAAGTCGAATTCCTCTACATTATATACTGCTTTCTCTCTGCCCGTCTTGCGATTGACGCGTACCGACTTCTTGTAAGCGTCTCCTGTGAATCCGCCAGAATACTTGAGCAACGACTGTACGCTCTCGTTCTTCTTCATCTCGTATATCATCGGTCGCTTTACCTTTCCGCCGATGGTAACCAGGCAGTCGTATGGCCCCACTACGATGACATCATTGTCGGCAAGACGCACATTGCCAGTGAGCTTGCCATTGAGGATATAGTCGTAGATGTCGACCATGGTAACTAAACGGTTGTTGCGATACACCTTGATATTACGGAGTGTACCCAGGTCGTTGGTGCCTCCTGCCATGTACAAGGCATGGAATACGGTAGCAAAGGCGGATAGGGTATAGGTACCCGGTGCCTTCACCTCGCCCATCACATTGACCATGATGGTCTTGGTCTGACCTACCGTCAGTTTCACTTGGCTAGAACGATACCGGCTGCCCAAGGTGTTGCGAAGACGAGCATTGGCCTGTGCCACGGTAAGTCCGCTGACATTGACCGGGCCATATCCCTCGATGGTAACTTCGCCGTCAGGAGACACTGTGCTCTGCACGGTCTTCTGAGAGGCTCCGTAGATGTCGATGATGACGGCATCGCCAGGTCCCAAACGATAGTTTTGCGGTGTGGCGATGTTCATATTGGGCTCGAAACTAAGCTCCTTATTATTAAAGATGTCGCGTCCGAATACCTTTTTTTGTTTCTTCTCTGCCAAGAGCTGTCTTAGCATGAGGGTAGAATCGGGAATAATGCCCGACATCTCATTCTGGAAATCGACAAATTCCTCGTCATTCCCATCGTAGGTATGGCGATAAGTATTGTCTCGCTGCGCCTGCACGCGATAGTTGCTATAGTTGGCCGACTCATTGCTCATGCCTTTGCCATAGTCTTCGCGTGTCTTGCCATTATTGGTGCGAAGCCTGCTTTCGTCCTTGGCTGCGACGGCCGTATTTGCACTCTCCAATCCTCCTTGCTTCATCTGGCGCTCATACTTGGTGCGCACGCGTCTAATTTGCGAGATGTCTACACCTTGCTGCATCAGTTTGGTTACGATTTGGGCATTGGATGTACCACGCTCATGCTCCTTCACCACATAGCGCATCACCTGGTCATCGGTCATGCTGGAAGACTGGGCATTGGCTGCACCTACAGATGCTGCCAACAAGAGTGCGAATATGATATGTTTCTTCATTTTTGCTAACTGAATATATTGCTATTTATATATATAACTAGTTTTTTCCAAAATTGTTGCAAAGATACACAAAAAAATATAGAATGGCAAAAAAATGAAGAGGAAATATCGTTATAGTGGATAAGATAACTCGATAGATTTGGAATGGTCACGAACGAAAAGCGCACCTATTCCCCTACATAGAGAGAATAGATGCGCTTTTCGTTCATATTCCGAGAATTCCCGACTATGGAAGCCGAAAACGGGGTTATTTCTTGTTTTGGGCTACCTCTTGGAGCATCGCTTTGACGGCACGCTCCAACTGGGCGTCATGGCCACTGATGAAATCTTCAGGAGTATTGTATACCTCGATGTCTGGATTGAGCTGGGTGTTCTCGCCATAGGTGCCACGCATGTCGCGGCAGCCTACCTGAGGTATGCCGAATACGAGCGAGCGGTCCATCAAGGTTTCCCACCATACAGCGGTCATCGTACCTGCCACAGGAGTACCTATCAACTTGCCGATACCCAGCTCCTTGTAAACCCATGGGAATCCGTGCCCGTTGCTATAGTCGTCCTCGCAGATCATGACGCAAGAAGGCTTCACCCATTTGTTGAACGGGTCGTGGCCAACTACCTTGCCGTGAGGCACAAACTGCTGATATTCCTTGCCGCTCAAGAGGGTGCAGAGGTCATCATGCAGCCAGCCGCCACCATTGTGACGCTCATCTACGATCACTGCATCGCGATTGCGATTCTTGTCGCTCAAAAGTTCGCTGTATACCGTGCGGAAACTAGGGCTGTTCATCGCCTTGACATGCACGTATGCCAGTCTGCCACCCGACAAGCTGTCTACCAACTGTCGATTTCTGTCTACCCATCGCTTATAGAGCAGCTCGTTCAGTTCGCCTTGCGAGATAGCCTTGACGGTAACGTCCATTTTCTTGCCCTTGGCCGTCTTGATGCCCAATCGTACATTCTTCCCAGCCTTGCCATCGAGCAATGGATAGTAGTCCATGCCAGCCTTGACAGCCTCGCCGTCGATGCTCTCGATGATGCAGCCGGCAGTAACGTCTGTCTTCTTCACCGCAAATGGGCCTCGCTTGATAACCTCCTGTATCTTAAGACCGTCGCCTTCGTAAGAGGGGTCGAAGAACACACCCAGATTAGCCGTGCTCAGAGATGCGCCCGGAGCATAATATCTGGCTCCTGTATGCGAGCCGTTCAGCTCCCCCAGCATCTCACTGAGCATCTCCTGGAAGTCGTAGTTGTTGCTGATATACGGCAAGAATTTTTCGTAGGTCTTGCGATATCCTTCCCAGTCTACGCCATGGATATCAGCCACATAGAACTTATCCTTTACTTGTCGCCAGATGTGGTCGAAGAGATATTTACGCTCTTCGGCAGGCTTATAGTTGAATGGAGCTTCGAATGAGACATTGCTCGTCTGATGGCTCCCCAAGTCTACCTTCTTGATGCTGCTGCCATTGCAGAGGTAGAGGTTCTTGATATCCTTGTCGGGCACGAATCCACCAAAGCCTACGTCCTTGAGTATCAACTTGGTAGACCCATCCTTCAAGTCTCTGCTCCAGAGGTCGTATCCGCCCTCAAATGAAGCCTGATAGTAAACCGTATTACCATCTTTGCTAAGGATGGCATCGCCCATGTTGGAAGAGTTGCCAGTAAGTCTTACGATGCGGTCGCGGCAGTTTTCGATGTCAAGTTCGAGAGGCTTTACTTTCTCCACCTCTATCTTGCCAGTCTTTTCCTGCTTCTCGTCAGACTTTTTCTTCTTTTCCTCCTTCTTCTCGTCGTTCTTCTTCTCCTTCTCGTCCTTGTTGGCATCAGCCAGCGCTATTTCCTCCTTAGACATATTGAAACGGTTGTATGCGTCTAGGTCGAAAAACATGAGATAGGCATCGTCTTCGGCACCCCAGCTACCATGGCTACGATAACCGGCACGGTCGCTCTGGAAGAGCATCGCCTTGCCGTCGAGCACCCACTTGCCGTTGCTGTCGCTGTAGCCGGAGTTGGTGAGATTGTGCACCTCCTTGCCGTCGGCCTTGACGAGGGCGATGTCGCTGTTGTTCCATCCCTCCACGCCTATATAGCTCGCCAAGAGCCACTTGCTGTCAGGACTCCATTCAAACCAAATATCGCCATCGCTGTAAGAGAAGTTGTACTTGCCGTCAAGTACCGTACGTATCTCTTTGGATTTCAGATTGAGAACACGCAAGGTGCCTCGATCCTCATAGAAGGCCACCTCCTTGCCGTCGGGACTATAGGCTGGATACTGCGAAGTAATGCCCGTCTTGACGAGCTGCTCCTCCTCGATGTCGGTGGCATAGGTAAATTGCTTTTCTTTCTCGTTCTTGATTTTGGCCTGGTAAATCTGCCAAACTCCATTACGTTCCGAGGCATAGACGAGGCTGCGGCCATCGGGGGCGAAGCATACCTCACGCTCTTGCTCAGGCGTATCGGTGATACGTTTGGTGGTGTTGTATTCGGTAGATGTAACATACACATCGCCGTGCATGACGAAAGCTATCTCCTTGGCATCGGGCGACAAGGAAATCTCTGTAGCCCCATAGCTGCGAATGCTGCGAACGAGTGAAGGCACATTATTGTCGGTCGTGATGGAAATGTTTACCTTCTTGGGTTCGCCTCCTGGCCTAACTGTATAGATTTCGCCATCATAGCCGTAGCAGAGCAAGTCGCTGCTGGATGCAGTGAGAAATCTTACCGGGTTGCCTTTGTGGTGAGTTATCTGTGTATCGCTGGCTCCGTTCAGCTGGCGCTGATAGATATTGAATGTACCATCCTGCTCGCTCAGGTAGAAGAACGATTGCTGGTCTGACGCCCATACTGGGGTGCGGTCTTCGCCGGCAAAGGTGGTCTGCTTGGTAAACTTGCCATTGTCTTGCAGCCAGATGTCTCTGGCGATAGGAGACTGATGGTGTTTGCGCCAGGGGTCTTCATATCCCTTCTTGTCATGGTAGAGCACCTTGCCGCTTGGCGAGATGCTGATGTCTTCCATGGGTAGGGTAGAGTACAGCTCCGGCCGACCGCCATCGACGCTTACCTTATATACTTGTGGCAAGGTGTTGCTGGCAAACATGATGCTCTGGGCTGTGGGCATGAGACTGGCCGAGAAGAGCACATGCTCATTGTCGGCAAATGTGATAGGTGTCTCGCTGCCGCTATGGGTCGTAAGGCGCTTAGGCGTTCCGCCCTTGGCATCTATCAGATATACGTCGAGGCTGCCCTCGCGCCTGCTCTCAAATGCGATTTTCTTGCCGTCGGGGCTCCAGATGGGGTGCGAGTCGAAGGCAGCGTTGGTGGTCAGCTGCCGTGCCTCTCCGCCAGCTACCGGCACGCTGTAGATGTCGCCCTTATAGGCAAAGGCTATCGTCGTGCCGTCGGGCGAGATGGCTGGGTAACGCATCCATAGGGGACTTTGCTGCGCTTGGGCGCTGGCAAGTGTCAGCATGAGGGCTGCAGAGATAAAGTATCTTTTCATACGTTGCTTATTTTTTATAGTTTTACTACTTTCTTTCCGTCTACGATATATACGCCCTTGGGCAGATTGGCAAACTTCGCCTTGTAATCTTCTGCCTTGAGCACGAGTTTTCCGTCTATGGCGTAGACGTTCTTGTCTTTTTTCAGCGGAGTGTCGACAGTCACGTTAATGATGCCAGTCGTGGTGTCCTTGGGTTTCCACTTGGAGAGCACCTTGATGGCTTTCATCACATAGTTGGTGCCCACAGGTGTATGCTTGCCCGTAAAGGTGCTGTCTACATCGAAACGAGTGTAGCCCTGTTTCTTATAAAACTGCGATATGCTGTAGGCATTCACAGGAGCCACCACCTCATCGGTACGCGAGTGTACAAAGGTGATGGTGTCGGTATTGACGGGAGCCCAGTCGCCATAGGGAGTGGAGTGCTCTATCATCCAGGGCTTGATATGATTTTGCACGATGTCGCTCTGTGGGTCCCACAGCTGCTCGGTGAAGAGCAGATTGGTGCTGATGCCGGCATCCTCTGTGGTGTTGTAGAGGCGGAAAGCCATGGCGTTGATGGAGTCGGTATTGTGAGACTTGTCATCAAACCACTCCGAAATCTTATCGAGATACGACTTGGTGAGCACATCCTCATACTTCACGCCTGTAGACTTGTCGTTTACGATGTCCCACAGTACCAGTGGGAGAGCCACGGGGTAGTGGGTAACGGTCTCCTTGATGATGTCGAGGTAGGTGGCATAGATGTCGTACGAGCCTGCACCGAGGAAACTATAGTGAATCTTGGGCAGTTCGTCGTGGCGATAGCCCTCTGCCACCAGGCGGTCTACCCAGGTGCCTACATATCCGCCCTGCGAATAGCCCATGTTGAGCACCACATCGTCAAATTTGAAGCCTTCTTCCTGGAGTATCTTGCGTCCGGCCAGGAAGGCGTCGATGTCTGCCATGCCCAGCGTGCGGCCCTGCAGATAGGGCTGCGGACGGTCTACGGTATTGCCAAAGCCGATGCCGTCAGACTCGATGATAAAATATTTAGTAGTCTGGAGGGCACCCTCCAGCTTGGTTAGCTTATGTACATTGGTAGGGCGGTCTGCATCGTCGGTAATGGTAAAGTGATTGAGCAGGATACAGCCCTTGCCGTCTTGCGACTTATTAGCCAAGTACTTATTGATAAAGATGGCGGCAGACAGCACTACGGGTTTGCCTTCGAGGTCTTTCGACTCATAGCGGAAGTCATATCGCCAGTAAGTCTTATCGATGAATGTACGATTGTAGATGCCGAGACTGTCGCTATATGCAGCAAAACTTGTAGCCACTGTCATCAGCATGCCGAAAAGTATGATAAGTTTCTTCATGTCTCTCTGTTTTTTGGAATCAAATAATAGTACAAAGTTGGCAATAAAACAAGTCGATGTCAACTATCAAACAAAAAATGTGGGTTGTGGCCTTCTGCCACCCCCACACTTTTATCTATTCCATAGCTATAGGAGAGAACCTGATCGATTCTCTCCCCAATAGCCATGTTATTTATTGAAATCATATTAGATCTGCTCGCTCCAGTCTTCCTGGCTCTTACGAACGTAAGTCTGGTAACGGAGCTTAGCCATCTTCTCAGCCTGAGAGAAGAGCTCGTCAGCCTCCTTAGGGAATGCCTTCTGTACAGAGAGGTAACGTACCTCAC
>CAVKLF010000030.1:0-22796 GCA_963657075.1 bacterium
TGCAAATTTTAAGAGAATTTTTTGAAGCCTAAAGTGTTAATAATCAATAAGTTGACAAAACTTAATTGATAAATTGTGGGAACATCAAATTGGACAGCCTAATTTGGAATACAGCACCTACAAATGGGCTAACACCGTGCAGGCTGAGAACGTAGATTTCCGCAACTGCGTGATGTACAATGCACAGGGTACTTGCTACGGAGGTCCTGGCGGAGGACAAATCAACATCGTGAACAATTACTACAAGGCGGGCCCGAGCCAGAGCCTCAAGAATACTACACAGGATGGAATATCCGTGAGCGTCAGCAACGGCAAGGAGCGCGGCAGCCAAGACAGGGTGACCCAAGTTACCGTCTCCACAAAAGACAATTCAGACAAGAAACATCCTGAACATTACGACATGACTAGCCGATACTACATCAGCGGGAACACCACGGAGACCACCAAGGGAAAAGCTACGAAGAACCAAGACTGGGCAGGCGTATCATACGATAGCGGAACACATGTACTCAATGGCGAGAACTATTCCGCCGACCCCAACAACTACTATGGCGATGCCGTGGAGCACACCACTATCGATGGCGTATCTTGTGTCAAGATCAAGATGGACGCTCCTGCCCCAACAGGCATCATCACTACCCACTCTGCCGAAGAGGCTTACAATAAGGTATTGGCATACGTTGGAGCCTTGCTCTATCGAGATGACATCGACGCTCGCTACATGGAAGAAGCCAAGACGGGCACTGCCACGTATAAAGGCAGCATCACGCAGTCGCCTGGCATTATCGACAAAGTTTCCGATGTTAACGGATATACCGAGGATACATTCGGCACCGGTTCTCGACCTGCAAATTTCGACTCCGACAACGACGGAATCCCCGATGAATGGGAGAAAGCAAACGGCTTGAATCCTAACGATGCCAGCGATGCCCTCACCTATTCGCTTGACAGCAAGGGATACTACACCAATCTGGAGGTTTATGCGAATTCATTGGTAGAGGATATCATGAAGGCTGAAAATACGAATGCCATCGATGGCGTAGACGAATATTATCCTGAAAGCAAGGGCTCTACAGGCATCAACCAAGCCGTAGCCACGAAGGGAAAAATAAGCCATGTAGATTACTATGCCCTGAATGGCACCAAGGTATCAACGCTCTCCAAAGGCATTTACATCCGAAAAATGACCTTCGAGAATGGAGTATGTTCTACAGACAAGGTTATCAAATAAAAACTCACACCAAAGAGCATAATAATGAAGAAGGGACGCTTCCAACATAGGAAACGCCCCTTCTCTGTATTTTCTCGATGGTATAATCTCTAATTACTTGTTCACAAACTTCTTACCATTTTTGATAACTAAGCCATTATAAGAACTAGACACCTGCTGACCAGCGAGGTTGTATGTCTTACCAGCCTTGGCAGCAGAAGTTGTGTTCACGTTGGTAATGCCTGTAGCAGAAGCCTTATATAAATTTAAAATAATACATGGCTGCTTACCACCATTCTTGAAATAGAAACTTCCTGTCAAAGAGAGGTTATCTATCGTGATTTTGCTAGGAGTACCTTGCAAAACATCCCTATTACTATCATCTTTTTTAACGCTGTTCTTCAATGCAGCCAAGAACTCGCCTGTACCGTCTGATTCAAAAACTTTAGTTGTACCATCACCTTGCTCTGCAGAAACGTATGCCACCCAAGCAGGATTTGTGGCATCATTAGAATAACCAATAACCTCTATCTTAGAGATGGTTACACCATCAGGAATGGTAAACTTATTGATGGCACCATTAGACAACTTGAATGTACGGTATTCCTTATCATTGTAAGTAAGGTAAGCACCATTGCCAAAAGCCTTACCATCTTTCATCAAATAGCCTATAAAACCTTCCGCTGTGGTACAAGAAATAGTAGAAGGTGCAGACACAGTGCTACCATCATCAGCACAAACCACACTACCTTCTGCATTACTATAAGTAGCTACATCGCCACCTTGAATAACGAAATCTTGCGCGTTAACACTTGCTGCCATAGCGACAGCAGCAATAAGAGTAAAGAATTTCTTCATAATCATTGATTTTTAAATTGTTAAGTTTATAAGTTATTAAATTTGTTTAAGTGTCTTGTAGATAAGTATTGTATAATTTCTCGCTATACTGACCGCAAAGATAATACATTCCTTGCAATAATACAACAACAAACAGCAAAAAAAGTATGTAAACGTTTACGAATCATTCCGATACTTTATCGCTTGTGGTTTCCGAAATTATCTGTACTTTTGCACGCAACTTAATAAAAACTAATCGAAACTAGAATAAATATATAAACCTAAAAAGTTACAAAAACAAATGAAACGAAATCTAATCAGACTAGGACTCATCGTCCTCGTTGCGATGGTTTCAGCTTTTAGCAAAGCACAAACCTATCAAAACCAAGAGGCGAGTGTAGTTTGGCCTTTCAACAATGCCAACTATGCCACGACCTACACCACAAGCCCAACAGATGGCTTTAGTTTAGTTTCCGTCAATACTGGCGACTTGCAGTATGTATCGAAAACATCTTCCACCACTACCGACAGCAATGGCAACAAGATGGCGATGGCTGCATTCAACCCTATCGGGAACACGAAAGCTGTAGAATGGAGCGTAAAGCCAGCAAAAGGTTTGACCTTCACTCCCACTTCCGTAAGTGCCTATATCAACCGCTTTGGCACCGATGCACAAAACGGCGTGGTAGTAACAGCCATACTCAAAGACGGAACCAGCGTGGCACTCGGCACTTTTACAGCTCAACGTGACAACAAGACCGCCGATACCGACAATTACGGTAAGAACGCAAACTTCACCAATCATTTTGACATCAAGCTGACTGACGAGCAACAAGCCCAGCTAACATCTACTGACGGATTTACGCTGAATTGTACAGTAGGTGTCAACAAGGGCAAACAAGCTGGTTTTGCCGACGTACACATCAATGGCATTCTCAATGGTACCATAGTACCTGCCACCCAATATACGGTATCAGCAGTTTCCTCACCTGCGGAAGCAAGCACCATTACCATGTCTCCTTCAGGTTCCCAATTCGACGAAGAAACAGAGATTACAGTCAAGGCTGCCAAGAATTTCGGTTACAAGTTCATCAACTGGACCAATGCCAGCAACCAAGTGGTTTCCACAGACGAGGAGTACAAATTCTCGCTCACAGAAAACACTGCATTGACAGCCAACTTCACCCCTGTAAACACTTACGCACTCACCTATCATGTAGACGGAGGAGCCAAAGACTACATGGTAAGCCTCTCCCCTGCCCCAACAGTAGTAAATGACAAAAATATGTACGAGGAAGGTACAGATGTAACTCTCACCGCCTCTAACAATGACATACTCACCTTCACCAACTGGAGCAATGGCGAGACTGGCGCAGAAATCAAAGTCACCATGGATGGCGACAAGACACTAAGTGCCTCATACGCTGCTGCAGACTTCATCGCAGCCTGGGACTTCTACAAGAAGGGAAACAACGGTCGCACAGCCGACTTTGCCGCTGAAGACAACGATGCCGTACAACTGATACTTCGAGATGCTGATGGCAACACATATGGATGGCTCGACAAGAGCACAGAGAGTGGAGGATACGAAGGAAAGCCAGCAGCCGTAAACTGGACCTCCACCAGTACAAAAGAAATCGGTGAAACTTACTGGCAGACCAAGGTAAACGCCACTGCCTTCACCGACATCAAGGTAAAGAGCAGCATGCTCTACAATTACAACGCATACGAAACATATAATGTAGAATATTCTCTCGACGGTCAGGAGTGGACTAAGCTAGGCGCCATCGAAATACCAGGCACCAAGGCTTGGACAGAAAAGGAGTTCACCCTACCATCCGAGGCCAACAACAAGGCTGCGGTATACCTTCGCTGGATAGCAGACAAAACGTCCCATATCAAAGGAGCCACAGGCAACAACGATGGTATCGCCCTCTCAGGCATCTACATTACCGGCACAGCACAGCTCATCAACGATGGCACAGCCCCAATATTGGTAAGTAGTGTTCCTGTAGAAAACGCAAGCAATGCCTCAGCCAACGGTAAAATCGTATTGACATTCGATGAGAAAGTAAAGCTCACAGCCGACGCCAAGGCAACACTCAGCGGAAAGGAACTCAGCGGAGTGGTATCAGGCAAAGCAATAACCTTCTCGTACAAGGGGCTTAGCTATGCTACCGCATACACATTCACCTTGGCAGCAAACTCTGTAGCCGACCTTACAGACAACACCATCACAGAGCCTATCGCCATCCATTTCACAACCAAGACAAAGCCTGCCATAACCAAGGCACTCTACGATTTCGTAGTACCTACAGACGGAACATTCAAGGAGGCATTGGCAGCAGCTGCCAAGCGCACAGACACCAGCAAGCGTTTCCGCATCTTCATCAAGCAAGGCGACTATAAGATACCAGCAGACGACAATAGCACAGTAGCTGGAGGCGACGGCAAGAGCTACGCTAACCCAACCACCTACATGAATACACCTAACGTATCCATCATCGGCGAGGGGATAGACAACACATCCCTGACCAACACCGTGCCTAGCGCCACCTACACCAACCAAAACCAGAAGACACCTGTCAATGTATTGGAAGGTATCGGGAAAGGCGATGTGATCTGCCTACAGAAGGGAGCTACCAACACTTACTTCCAAGACATCAAGATGTACAGTAGCATGGGCGATGCCATGGGACGCGACATTGTACTCAACGACCAGAGCAACAAGACCATCTGCAAGAACGTAAACCTCTGGGCTTACCAAGACACATACGTATCCAACAACGAGAGCGGTAAGTTCTACTTCGAGGGCGGCATCCTGCGCGGTCGCACCGATTACCTCTGCGGCAAGGGTGATGTATTTTATAATAATGTAGACCTCTTGATGTGCGAAAAGGGTGGCTACCTTGCAGTACCCTCACAGCCTAAGAAATACGGTTATATCTTCAAAGACTGCGTCATTAAGGACGGCAGTACTGCCAAGGATGTAAACGGCAATTACTCACTCGGTCGCCCATGGGGCAAGGGAACACCTATCGCCCTATTCATCGACACCAAGATGGAAGCTATTCCTACTGCAGCCGGATGGAACGAGATGAGCGGAGGCTTTCCTAAGCGATTCGCAGAATACAACTCTTTCACTGCAACAGGAAGCATCGTTGACTTAACCAACAGAAAGCAAGTATACGATGCTTATGATGGGAAGAATGATGACAACACCTACATAAACCGTCGCAACGAGACTGTGGAAAATCCTGTTCTTACAGCTGAAGAAGCAGCAACTTACATCATAGAGACAGTAATGGGTCAGGATGATGACTGGGATCCAACAGCAGCCACCGAGCAAGCCTCGGCTCCTACAAATGTCAATCTTTCAGGCACTACCCTTTCTTGGGACAACAGCGACTACGCGCTTCTATGGGCAGTCTGCAAGAATGGCAAGGTCGTAGACTTCACCCTCACCCCTCAGTACATCATCGATGATGCCGATGCCTCTTGGAGCGTACGTGCAGCTAATGAGATGGGCGGTCTTAGCGAGGCTACCACTATCAATTCTGGTACTGGCATTCAGGGCATCACCGCCAACATAGTCTCAGCCCCAGTGAAAACCGCCATTTATTCAGCAGACGGCACACAACTCTCCAGCCTCCGCTCTGGCATCTGCATCGTGGTAAAGACCATGGCAGACGGCAGCAAGCAGACCAGCAAGATTGTTGTGAAGTAAAAGCAACTCAAGCAATACATCTCTTTCTGCTTTGGATAGACAACTAATTGCTACCCAAAGCAGAACGAGATGTTACACGTATATAAATGTATAAAAAGGAAGAACAATTCTGATTCATACGAAAACGTTTACGTAAATTAGCGACCCAAATATTTGCTCGTTTCAGCAAAACTTCGTATTTTTGCACAAAATATATATTTTTCACTAATCTAACCAAAATAAATGTATGTCTGGTAAATTAAACAAACTCAAATTTGCGTTGGCTGGTGGACTTATGTTCACTGTTACAAGCATCTCAGCGCAAACAGTCAAGGGTACGGTTACTGACAATACGGGCGAGCCCATCATCGGCGCCTCTGTCATGGAGGTAGGAACAGCCGGCAATGGTGGTGTCACCGACATTGATGGTAACTTTACCGTAAACCTAAAAGGAAAGAGCAACAAGCTCAAGATTTCATACATCGGTATGAAGCCACAGGAAGTGAACGTGGCAGGGAAATCAGTAATCAACATCAAGCTTGAGGACGAAGCCAATGCCCTCAACGATGTGGTCGTGATCGGCTACGGAACGATGAAAAAGAAAGACCTCACTGGCTCAGTAGCCTCTATCGGCTCGAAGGAACTCTCGGACATTCCCGTGTCAAGCGTGGGCGAAGCCATGACTGGTAAGTTGGCCGGCGTGAACATCACGACTACAGAAGGTTCCCCCGACGCCGACATCAAGATTCGTGTACGTGGCGGCGGTTCACTTTCTCAAGACAACTCCCCACTCTACATTGTCGACGGCTTCCCCGTAAGCAGCATCAGCGATATCGCTCCCAGCGAGATTGAGACTATCGACGTACTGAAGGATGCTTCTTCCACGGCCATCTATGGTGCCCGTGGCGCAAATGGTGTGATTATCGTCACCACCAAAAGCGGCAAGGAAGGTAAGGTACAGGTAAGCTTCGGTGCATCACTCGGTTTCAAGAAGATGATTAAGGAAACCAAGGTGATGGACCCATACAACTATGCCCTCTACCAATACGAGGTGGGCAACACAGAGTATGGAAACTACGACGACCTGGAAATCTGGAAATCAGTAGAAGGAAAAGACTGGCAGAACGAGCTCTTCGGACGCACGGGACTGCAGCAGATTTATAACGTAGGAGTGAGCGGCGGAAACAAGGACACCAAGTACAACATCAGCTACGCTCGCACCAACGACAAGAGTATCATGAAGTCGTCTGACTACTCGAAAGACAACATCAATGCCAAGATCAACAGCAACCTGAACAAGTGGCTGACCCTTGACTTCAACGCACGCCTCGCCTACACGAAGATCAACGGTCTCGGCTCAGGCGCAGACACGAACGAGAGCAATGCGGCAAACTCCATTGTCGCCAAGACTGTGACGTTCCGCCCAGTGGACCCACTGTTCATCAACAGCGAGGATGACGACGAAAGCTCAAGCAGCACTGAGGCTAGCCCACTGCAGCGTATGGAAGACACCTACAAGCAGCAACGCCGCTTCCGCCAGAACTATAACGCTGGCTTGAACTGGAAACCATTCAAGGGTATCACATTCCGCAGCGAGTTCGGCTACTCATGGAGCTATGAGAAGACAGACCAGGCCTGGGGCACATACGCCTCACGCAACTCTAAGTTTGGCTACTCTGGCCAGCCACAGACTCAGATTATCCGCAAGGACAACAAGAACTGGCGCAATGCCAACACTTTGACATACGACACGAAGAATGCCTTCCTGAAAGGCGACAAACTCAACGTGCTCGTAGGCCAGGAATGGTCTTCATCACGCGACGAGAGCTACACGTCGACAACCGTGGCCTTCCCCACAACCATTGGCATCAACGAGGCCCTGGCCAACCAGGCTGCAGGAACAGCCCTACCCAACGACAACACTATCGGTCGCAGAGACAACCTCCTCTCCTATTTCGGACGCTTGAACTACTCTTATGCGGAGAAATACCTCTTCACGGCAACCCTCCGTGCAGATGCATCATCTAAGTTTGCCAAAGGAAACCGTTGGGGTTACTTCCCATCAGCTGCCTTCGCATGGAGAATCAGCGAGGAGGGCTTCATGAAGAACACAACCAACTGGTTGTCAAACCTGAAGCTCCGTCTCTCCTATGGTACGGCTGGTAACAACCGCATCAGCAGCGGTCTCATCGAGACCACCTACTCGCTGACCGACGCAACTGGCAAGTCGCCATTCTTCGGAGAGTCCTCGTCCACTATGCTGGAGCATAGCACGCTGGCGAACCCCAACCTGAAGTGGGAGACCACCATCACTCGCGACTTGGGTATTGATTTCGGCTTCTTCAACAGCCGCATCAACGGTACGCTCGACTTCTACTGGAACACGACCAAAGACCTCCTGATGCAAACCAATATCCCATCACTCTCGGGATACTCATACCAGTATCAGAACTTCGGCCAGACATCCAACAAGGGATTCGAGTTCACCATCAATGCCGACATCATCAGCAAGAAGAACTTCACCCTCAACTTCACGGGCAACATCTCATACAACCGCAACAAGATCGACAAGCTGAACAGCCAATCTGAATTTCAGGAGTTCAAGTGGGCCGGTTCTACTTTCACCGACAATGAGAACTTCCGCATCGTGGAAGGCGGCCGACTTGGAGAAATCTGGGGATACAAGACGGACGGATTCTATACCGTTTACAACCCAGAGACAGGAACGGGCGACCTGAAATGGAACGGCACAGCATGGGAGCTCGCAGACAAGAGCATCGCCAACACAGTTTCCACCATCGGTGGAACATTGGCGCCTGGTGCAGTCAAGCTTCAGGCCGATGAAAACGGAAATGCCCTCAAGCAGCGCCTTGGCAACACCATCGCGCCTTGGACAGGTGGTTTTGGCTTCAACGCCACATTCCACGGCTTTGACGCTTCCGTGTTCTGCAACTACTCACTGGGCAACAAGATCGTGAACGGCACCAAACTGGCTTCCAGCTTCTTCCAAGGTTCGCGCAAGGGATACAACCTGAACGCCGATTTCCAGAACCGCTACACTTGCGTAGACCCAGCTACGGGAACCAACCTGACAAAGCCAACTTCCACCATCATTGCACAATATGGCAGCATCGAGAATGTCTACAAGCGCTTGAATGAAATCAACGCCAACGCAAGTATGTACAATCCTTGCGTGACGGGCACGATGTCGATTACAGACTATGCCGTGGAGAGTGGTTCGTTCCTCCGTCTACAATCATTGACGCTGGGCTACACACTTCCTAAGCAGTTGCTGAGCCATGTGTTCTTGAGCAACGTACGTTTCTATGCTACAGCATACAACTTGCTGACATTCACTGGCTATTCAGGCAGCGACCCAGAGACCGACACAAGCTCAAAGAAGAATCCAATGTGCCCAGGCATCGACTATGCAGCCTATCCCAAGAGCCGCGTATTCGTGTTTGGTGTAAACGTTTCATTCTAAACAATAAGGAGGATATAAATAATGAAGAATATATTTAAAGCATTATTGATAAGTGGATTGGTGCTCGGCACTACTACATCTTGCAGCGACTTCCTCGACCAGCAGTCGCCTTCGGAGCACACTCCAGACGCCATAGCCCAGTCACCTTATTATACTGGCCTGGTATTAAACAAAGTATATGGCCAGCTGACCGAGGAAGGCCTCTACGGCCAGTTGCTGGCCATCACATTCGGAGCCAACTCCGACATTGAACTCGTGGACGGCCAGGATGCCTCCACCACATCGCAGTCGAACAGCGAGCGCGGTGTGTGCAACTTCAACATGGTGGCCGGAAGCTGGTCCAAGATACAGACCGCATGGGACAAGCTCTACCAAGGCATCGAGTACAGCACCAACGTGATTGAGCTCGTCAACGACTTCGACACCCATAGTGAGGGTGAGACCAAGAGCAACATCAAGCTGATGCACCGCTACCGTGCCGAGGCCACCACACTGAGAGCCCTGCTCTACTTCAACTTGATACGCAATTTCGGAGACGTGCCAATGAAATTCGAAGGCACGAAGACAGACTTGAGCAACATCTACGTGGGCAAGACCGACCGCGATGAAATCATGGACAGCCTCATCAATCAGGTGGAAAATGTATTGCCTGACCTCTGCTGGGTAGGCGAGAATTCTTACACCACAGAGCACATCACGACGGGCTACGCCCATGGTCTCATCGCCCAGATAGCCTTGCAGCGCGCAGGATGGGCTATTCGTGAGAAGGCAAAGTCAGGATATGAGACGGCCACAGAAAACAGCGACCCGACCTATCCTACACAGCGTCCAGACGCAGAAGAGCGCAAAAAATACTATCAGTTGGCCCAGACCCACCTGAACGAGCTCATCGGCAAGGGCATTCACAAGTTGAACCCTAGCTACGAGAACGAGTGGTATCTCATCAACCAGCGCACACTCGATGACACGTATTACGAGAACCTCTTTGAAGTAGCACTGGGTCTGAACAAGAGTGGCGAGTTAGGCT
The DNA here is from genome assembly GCA_963657075.1 of bacterium. Taxonomy (GTDB): domain Bacteria; phylum Bacteroidota; class Bacteroidia; order Bacteroidales; family Bacteroidaceae; genus Prevotella. The sequence goes on from CAVKLF010000030.1 coordinate 10,265, forward strand.
ACACCATCGGTGTGCGCATCAACGGCTCTTCTTCTCGCTACGGCAAGAAAGGCAACTCATCAGGAAAAATCAAGATGACAGCCCCTCTCTTCTGGTCATACGACCACAAAGACCAGCGCCGCGACGTGACTTGCGCCCCATACACATTGAAGGAGACAGACGGGGTACTGACAGAGGCTTTCGACAAGAACTCTCCGTTCGGTCTATATTGTGCCAAGTGGGACATCCGCAAGATGAATGAGGAATGGCGCCAAGCAGCCATCGGAAGTACAGAAAAGGTGGCTACGGGTATCAATTTCGTCACCTTGCGTTACTCTCAGGTGCTCCTGATGTATGCAGAGGTAATGAACGAACTCAACGGAAACCCAGACGCCACCACTGGAGGCGTAGACGGTCTCAGTGCTAGAGCCGCTCTCGACATGGTACACGAGCGTGCCTTCTCCACAGCCGATAAGGCCACTGCCAAGGCATACGTTGACAACATCGCATCCGACCATGACGCATTCTTCAATGCCCTCGTCGACGAGAACGCATGGGAGTTTGCTGGTGAGTGCGTGCGCAAGTATGAGCTGGAGCGCTGGAATCTGCTGAGCAAGAAAATCGACCAGTTCAAGGCCGACTACGAGGCACAGATCAGCGAATACCCCGCCAAGCTTTACTACAAGACGATAAAGACTTCTACAGACGTGAAGATCGACATGAGCTCCGTATGCTGGTACGAGGTGCCAGAAAGCACTAAGGACTATGAAAGCGTCACATGGTGGGGAGCAGAGGCAACAGACAAAGACCAGAAGAACCTCGTCGGAAAGTTGCCATATCTCAGCTCATACCTCAACACGACCGTGAAGAATCGCTACTTGATGCCAATCGCAACATCAACTATCGCTGACTCCCAAGGGAAGCTGAGCAACTCATACGGATATTAAAGCGTAGCGAACCGCAAAAATTAATAATAAGGTAAAAAAGAACAGATATGAATTTATCTAAAATATATAAAAGTGCAATCTCAGGAGCATTCCTGCTCCTGGGGATTGCATCGGTAACATCTTGTACGGATGACAACGACTGGGATGTAGACTCCAGTTACGACCGTTTGTTCCACAGCATCGACCTCAGCGTGACACCTCTCGACGACCGCGCCGAGATTAGTTTCAAGCAGATGCCAAATACCGACTATTACATCGTGGAGTATAGCACTGACTCCCTGAACAACGATATCCCTATGGGGGGAACAGCCCACAGCGTGGTAGACTCTTTATTCGTCAGCAGTCCAGACAGCATCTACAACCTGGAAGGCAACACTGCATACTACCTCCGCATCAAGGGACGCAACAAAGCCGGCAAGTCTTCCAACTGGAAGTACCTAGACAAGTATAAGTTCAAGACTAAGGCCGAGCAAATCATCACAGACGTAGAGACTACATCCAGCACAGCTACCGTGAGCTTTACCGCAGGCAAGACTATCGATGACGCCTACTGCTACAAGGGAGAAGACTCCACCAAGGTAGCCTTCACCGCAGAAGACGTGGCTGCCGGCAAGCTGACCATCACGGGATTGAAGGCCAACACATCATACAAGGTGAAGTTGTGGAACCAAGACAAGCTGAGAGGCACCTACTCATTCAAGACCACGGAGGCTTATCCCGACGGCTACGAACTCATCACCCTTACAGAGGGCGGAGACCTAGGCACACTCTTGAGCCAAGCCACCACAGACAAAGTAGTGGTTGTACTGCCAAAGAACGCCACCTACTCTATGACAAGCAAAGAGACAGGAAAGCAGAAAGGTCTCACGATTCCATCCAACATCAAGAGTGTTTGCTTCTGGGGAGCATCAGGGGCCGTGACCACATGGAACGTAAAAGAAATCAAGACAGAGGGTGACCTGGACCTCATCCGTTTCTACAACCTGAATTTGGAGAACAACGGAACATCCGGTGATTACATCGTCAACTTAGGCACAGCAAACAATATCGGTGCCATCAAGTTCGACAAGTGCAACATCAGCAAGACTCGTGGTGTGGTTCGTATGAATGTAAGCGATGCTTTCCAAATCGGTTCGATAGACATCACCAACTGTGTAATTAGCAAGATTGGTACCTATGGTGTTATTTCCGCAGGCAAGGAAGCCCCCTCGAATGAGGTGGGCAGCATCAATATCAGCAACTCCACTATCACGAATGTCTCAGGCGGATCTATGATTGCGGTTTACAACAGCAACACCAAGGTCAACATCGACCATTGCACATTCTATGATGTAGTAGTGAGCGGAAAGTATCTCGTTGACACCAACAAGAGCAACGATATCGTGCCCAACTTCAGCAACACGCTCATCGGCCAAAGCTCAGCAATATCAGACGCGACAGCCACAAGCTACAAGAACACGCCATTCGTTGATGTATACTACACCAATGAGTTTACGTGGAAATCTAAGTTGCAGATAGGTGACGCCGCGGAAATCTCGTCAACCGAGATGTGGAAAGACCCGGCCAATGGCGACTTTACTGTACAGGACAAATACCAAAGCAATTTTGGTAGCTTCGGCGACCCAAGATGGGTTGTACAATAAAAAGTTGCATACTGAAATATAATTAAGTGCAATGCTCTCCACAAGGGCATTGCACTTTTTATTTTTCACCCATTGAGATACTCTATAAATAGGTAAGACCCGAGGGATTAAACGGCAAATACCGAGCTTTACGTAAACGTTTGCGTAAATAATTTATAAAAAAGCAATGGTATTTAAATAATATTCTTTACCTTTGCAATAGTTATAATCTGAACAAATGGAAAACGAATGAATCGTTGGCAAATTTAGAAAGACAATACTTAAAATATAATAACAACCTAAAACGACAAATTATGTATCAACAACTGAAACGCGCTAGTTTTGCACTAGCATTGGGTTCTGTCTGCATCGGTGCATTCGCACAGCAGGCAACCATCAAAGGTACGGTCAAGGATGCCAGTGGCGAGCCTATGATCGGCGTTAGTGTTGTACCCGAAGGTATGGGAGGATCAGGTTCCGTTACTGACCTAGACGGTAACTTCACCCTCACAGGCGTCTCTCCTTCCACAATTCTTAAATTCTCGTATATTGGATACAAAGAGAAGAAAGTGAAGGTTGGCAACCAATCAAACGTGACCATCACACTTGAGGAAGATAACAACTCGCTCGACGAATTGGTAGTTATCGGTTACGGCGTAGTGAAAAAGCGCGACCTCACAGGTTCTGTCTCTTCCATCAAAGCGGACGACCTTAAGAATGTAGCTACACCCAATGCCATGCAGGCCATGCAGGCTAAGATTCCGGGAATGGATTTACAGCAGTCTAGCGGAGAGTCGGGTTCCGGCGTAAGCATCAACCTTCGTGGGGCTCGCTCCATGCTGGCATCCAACAACCCATTGATTCTCGTTGATGGTGTGGCTTATGGTTCTACCCTCGATATCAACCCTTCAGACATAGAGTCGATGGAAGTACTGAAGGATGCCTCTTCTACAGCCATCTACGGTACACGTGGTGCCAATGGTGTCATCATCATCACTACCAAGCGTGGTAAGGCTGGCAAGACCACCGTGGGATTCAACGTTTACAATTCTTTCAATAGTGCCACCAATGCCGCACACTCCATGTACGGTAACAAGGAGGTACAGCGACTCATCGACAAGCGTGCCTACCAAGACTGGATCAATGGCGACTTGACAGTAGACAACTATAACTCTATCGTGAGCGGCATCACCCCCGAGACGGTTCTCACAGAATCACTCAACGATGGTACCAGTACCCTCGACATTTACAAAGATGGTTCTTACACCGACTGGGGCGACCTGATACTTAAGAACAGCACTTCCCAAAACTACGAGGTAAATGTGAATGGCGGTAGCGAAAAGACCAACTTCAATGTGTCACTCGGTGCTATGTACGACCGTGGTTTGATGAAAAACGACCAGATGAGCCGCTACAATGGCAAAATCAATATCGACCACAAAATTAACAAGATCGTAAAGGTAGGCTCTAGCCTGCTCTTCACCTATAAGAACTGGAACCGTCGTAACTCTGGTGTTTACAACCAGGCACTGAAGATGACAACCATCACCCACCCTTACCTGACAGATGGTACCATCAATGCGACCCCTAACCCATGGTATGCAGCCCACTGCTCACCATTGCTCGATGATGTAGATGGGGCTTACCAGAACAATACAGAGTCTACTCGTTTCTTCGGCAATGCTTACGTAGAACTGACACCTATCAAGGGATTAAATCTTCGCTCTATGTTTGCTGTAGACCGCAACGATTCTCGCAACGGCTTGTATCAAGACTACGAGAGCCAGCAGCGCTATCAGTCTCCAAGTACCAGCTATATCCGCCAAATCAGAAACAACTCGACAGCCATCACATGGGACAACACCATCAACTACAATACGACCATCGCTGAAAAGCACGACTTGACAGCCCTCATCGGTCATGAGTTGACACAGACCGTCACTGAGAGTTCTACCGTAGCTGGCGACGCAGGTGCTACCCACTACTACGAGAGTGGTTACAACGACTTGTCAAAGATACTCTCTCCCGTTACTACTTCCACTTACGTAAAGACAGCCATGTTGTCATTCTTCGGTCGTCTGAACTACTCTTATGCCAGCAAGTATCTCTTGACTGCCTCTCTCCGTGCTGATGGTTCATCTACCTTGGCCAAGGGTCACAAGTGGGGTTACTTCCCATCTATTGCAGGTGGTTGGCGAATCATTGAAGAAAACTTCATGAAAGACCAGAAGGTTTTGAGCAACTTGAAGCTACGCGCCTCTTGGGGTATCTCGGGTAATGCAGCCATCGATGCTTATTCTACATTGGCATCATTGAGCAGCACTACATACTACTATTACCTTGGCAACACCGATGTAGCAGGTAAGATTCCTAGCCAGATGGGCAACTCCAACCTGACTTGGGAAAAGACATCTTCTTTCAACCTCGGTCTCGACTTCGGACTCTTCGACGGCAGAATCAGCGGTAGCGTAGACTACTACTGGAACCATACCTACGACCTCTTGTTCTACAAGACAGCTCCTGCGTCCTCATTCCCTACCGTCATCGACAACATCGGTAAGACCAAGGGACAGGGTCTTGAGGTATCTTTGATGACAGACATCATCCGCACCAAAGACTTCGACTGGACAGCCAACTGGTCTTACTCTCACTTCAAGGATGAGATTACCGAGTTGACGGGTGGTGTAGACAAGTACGTGTCTGGCACCAAGGGATTGTTTGTTGGCAACCGTGTGAACGCTTACTACGACTATAAGGTAGAAGGTGAATGGGGTATTGGCGAGTTCGACCAGTATGTATCCGACTTCAAGGCCTCACATGATGGCAAAGCTCCGGGTTGCGCAAGCACCAGCGGCTATGGTACTCCTGGTTCTCCTAAGATATACGATGCAGATGGCGATGGCAGCATCACATCCGACGACCGTGTACTCTACAACCAAGACCCTAACCATGTATTCGGTATGACCAATACCTTTACATACAAGGACTTCTCACTCTCAGTACAGTTGATGGCACGCTTGGGTGGCTACATCTCTTATGCCATGAACGAGCAGTTGAACTACGAGTCAGCCAACTGGGGTGACGGTATCGACTACTGGACACCTACTAACACAGGTGCCAAGTTCCCTAGTCCTGGTCTGGGCACAAATGCCAGCAAGATTTGGTCATCTTACAAGAGTGCATTCACTTACGAGAAGGCAGACTACTTCAAGATCAAGGACATCACCCTCTCTTACAACGTACCAGCCAAGTGGTTGCATAGCATCCGCATGAGCAGAGCTCGCGTGTACTGCTCTATGAAGAACTTCCTGACATGGAGTAAGATAGACAACTACGACCCAGAGCGTGGTGGTAGCATCTCTTTCCCAATGCAGAAGCAGGTAGTAATCGGTCTTAATGTAGAATTCTAAAAACATCGAATCAATTATGAAAACTAAGATATTATTCATGGCGGCCGCCTCTTCTATGATGCTGGGCCTTACCTCATGCTCCGACTTCCTGGAGGAAGAGAACAAGGTGGGCGAAACTGCCGACTTAACATACAATACCCCTTCCGGTCTGGAAGGTTTGTTAGCCAACTGCTATACGTTTGCTCGTGGATGGTATGGCAAGGAAGCGGGTCTCGGACTCAGCGAGATGGGTACCGACCTCTTCTACTATGGCTATGACAACAAGCAGAAGAGTCTTTGCTCTTACAACTTCGGTGCCGCAGCCCTGGAGAACAACGTGGCAGACAACCCTTGTCTCGACCATTACTGGGAGCTTTTCTATAGTGCAACCGACGTATGCAACAATGCCATCATGTACATCAACAAGGCTAGCTTCCTCGGCGAAGACGAGAAAAACCGTGATTTGGGTGAAGCGCTCTTCTTGCGTGCCTTCTACTACTTCCACATGGTGAACATTTGGGGAGCCATCCCTTACAACGCAGAGCCTATCACTGCACAGAACTTCAACCCTACAAGAACACCAGAAAACGAAGTGTATGGCAATATCTTGACCGACCTGGATGAGTCTATCGCTAAATTTGAGGCTGCAGGTTACAAGACCAAAGCCGATGGTCGTGCCAACTACTGGGCTGCCAAGGCTTTGCGAGCAAGGGTTCTCCTATACGCAGCCTCTTGGCTAGGCGACCAGCTCGGGCAGACCATCAAGGGCGGCAACTATGACGGCAAAGACAAGAAAGCACTCTACACTGCTGCACAGGCTGATGCAGAGGCTGTTATCGGAGCCAGCGACTATGCTTCGCTCTATAGCAACTACAAGGACGTCTGGACCATGAGCAACGAGAGCTACAATACCAACAAGGAGGCTCTCTTCGGCGTAACCTACTCACAGGACATCAAGACCAATGTCAACTGCATCCCTTATCGTTATCGTCTGGAAGGCGGTAGCCCGATGTCGTACAACAGCTTGATTACCCGTACAGGCTATAGTCGTGGCGGTAGCGCCATGTTGCTGATGTTCGTATCTATGTGGAACAATGGTGCCACCGACCTGGGTGGTAATGGTCAGAAGGATACCCAAGTATTCTGGCGTATCGCTGCTGGCAAGACTACCATCAAGAGTAAGCTGACTGGCAAGAACGTAGAGTGTGGTGCCGCTTATTCACCATACGGACGCGGATTCACCCGCTACTTGCCATCCCTCCACTTGTGGAACTTGCTGGAGAAGCACAAGGCTACCGACCAGCGCACAGAGGCTACCCTCCTCGACCACTACGACATTGCATCTCCAGACTTGGCAAAGAATGCCGTGAATTATCCAGAGTTGCAGGATACAGCCATCTACTACTGCCCTATGGACGGCGATTCTCCAGAGGGTCAGGCTATGCAGGCATGGGCTAAGAACAAATACCGCATCCAGTTTATGGCAGGTGGTGATGTGCCAGTCTATACTTCTATGGACGAAGCTACAGCCAAGCCTACTGAGGCTGCCGTTGCTAAATCTAGCGTCTATGGCGACAACCGCTTCAACTCTTACAAGATTGGCGGTTGGTGCTCATACCCAGGTATCAAGAAGTTCTTGGACGATGTATACGATGCCAACTATCCTACCCACGACATCTCTAGCCGTGATGCCATCGTAATGCGTCTTCCTGAGATGTATCTCATCAAGGCAGAGTGCCAGTTGGCTCTTGGTTCCAGTGGGGATGCCATGGCTACCATCAACCAACTACGTGAGGCTCGTGCCATATCGGGTACAGACAACACATTGAGCGGCAACGCTACTATCGACACCATCCTGGAGGAGCGTGCAGTCGAATTCTGCGGCGAGCAGATGCGCTGGTTCGACTTGAAACGTACAGGCAAGCTCTATGAATATGTGGCCAAATACAATGCTCAAGCCTCTACCAACCTGAATGCTGATACCCAGAAGCATTATCTCTATCGCCCTATCCCTCAGAACGAGATTGATGCGGTGCAGAACTTCACGACAGAGACGAACAGCACAACTGGTTTCTGGCAGAATCCTGGTTACTAAAGAATCATGAAATACTAGATATTTTAATCAGTACCATAATATACATGGGTGCAATCCTACTATGCGGGGGTTGCACCCTTTTTTGCCGTAACGCAATCGTTTTCGTTGTTTTCAGCCATATACATAACCTAGGAAAGAAAAAATAATATTACCTTTGTGGTCAAACAAATGTAACAAACAAAACCTATTAAATATGAACAAATTATTTTTTAAATCTATCGTGCTTTCCGTACTCCTGGCATTGCCTATCATCGGAAAGGCGCAAACATTCACAGGCATTACTGCTGAGCAAAATGCACAGAATACTCCTGACGATTGGACTGCTGTACAATTGCCACAGTTGCCTGAAATCAATTCTGCAAACACTTTTAACATCACCGACTATGGTGCTACTACCTCCTCTACAGACAATACGATAGCCATCCAAAAGGCATTGGATGCCGTACCTTCTACTGGTGGTATGGTGGTAATACCGGCTGGTACATGGATGTTTGGAAGCACAGACCAAATGACTAGCACTACAGAGGTACTGAGCATCAAGTCGAAGACTGTGCTCCACCTTTGCGCAGGCGCTACCCTCAAGCTCGTGGAATACGGAAAGGCCCCCAACAACAAGACCGTTTTTATCGGTTGTAAGAGCAAGAAACAGAACGACATCATTATAGAAGGCGAAGGCGAGACTTCCATCATCGATGGACAGGGTGCACGCTGGTGGCTCGCACGTGAGAACAGCGAGACCTTTAATCCCGGTGCCATGATTCGTTTTGAACAAGGTACACGCTTCCTGCTCCGCAACTTCAAGATTCAGAATACGCCAGGCGTGAACATCACCATCAGCAACGGAGGCAAGGCAAGCCATGCCACTATCCATGATGTCACCATTAGCGAACCTGCATCGGAAGCCGGAGCCGGCAAGGCTTCTCACAACACGGACGGTGTCTCCATCTGGGGTCCCTATGTGAACATCTACGACTGCTACATCTCCAATGGCGACGACAACGTGGTGTGTGACAACTATGCACAATATATCCATGTATGGAACTGCGACTTCGGTACAGGGCATGGAGCTTCTGTAGGTAGCTATACCAAGGACATCAAGCATGTATGGTTCGACAACATCACGATGAACGGCACTACTGCCGGTATTCGTCTGAAAACGGGAATCAATTCTGACGGAACACTTCGTGGCGGCGGTGAGGAAGACTTCAAGTTTACCAACTTCACCATGACGAAGGTGCAGAATCCGTTCTCCATGGACTGCTATTATGATAAGAACTACAGTAACGACCCTGCCACAGACGCGGCCAACGCCCGAGAGCTTGACAGCACTACCCCAACCTACAACGGCATCCTGCTACAGAACGTGAAGACCACGGATGTATGCTCAGGCAAGGCCATCTTCCTGATTGGCCGTCCAGAAAGCCATATCAAGAACATCACGCTCGACAATGTGCAGATTCAGGCAAAAACAGGTATCGACATCCGTTTCGTAGACAACCTCATATTCAAGAACAACTCCAAGATTACCTGTACATCCGGCAGCCTTTGGATCAAGAGATACGACTCTACTGTGAATGACCAGTGCAATGCCACAGGGCTAAATCCCAACCCCGACGATTCTGGTGAAGACAAAGAGTCTGTAAAATATACGCTTGATGCAAGCACTTATACTACTTCTAGCGAAACTGCAACTTGGACTTTTAATAATGGTTGCACCATTTCCAATGCTGGCGGCAAATCATATTCATCTGCCAAAAACAATACCATCAAGTATAGTAAAGGCGTAGAGTTTACCATCAATTTGCCAGAGAATGTAAGCATCACCAAGGCTACCTTTGCGGGATATGCCAACGAAGACAACAAGACGTGCTATCTAGGAGAGTTGAATGGTACGAGTTTTGAGGAAACCCAATATACATTTCCTAGCCGCACCACCGACACAAGCACAAGTACCAGTTACACCATTACCCTCGATGCCCCAGCAACACAGGCTATCACCTTCAAACCACTAACAGCGCAAGCTGCATGGGTTATCACACTGGAAGGAACTAAAGTAAGCACTGGCATCTCGCAAATAACAACAGGCAAGAAGATTGCCAACAATCATGTCTATGACGTGACAGGAAGAATCGTCAAGAAGAATGCCACCACCAAAGATATGAGGAACCTCAACAAGGGAATATACATTCAAAACAACAAGAAGTTTGTAGTAGACTAAAACAAAATAACAAACCCCTCGTAACCATACTGACTACGAGGGGTTCTTTAGTTCTATGAGAATCCTATTATTTAATCTTTTCAGGCTTCATCTGCATCAGCCTTTGCCTTAGCAGTAGTTTTCTTTACAGGAGCCTTCTTAGCTGGCGCTTTCTTTGCCGCAGGCTTATCACCTCTCAACTTAGCAGCCTCTTTCTCTATTTTCTCTATCTTGGCCTGAAGACGAGAAATCTCCTTGTCTTTCATTTCGATTTCTTCATCCTGATTGGTAATCGTGGCGAGAAGACTCTCTAGCTGGTCGTTGTCTACATCGGCAGGATAGAGGTTGTTCACCCGAGTAATGAAATCACCAAGGATATTCATATAGTTGGTGAAGGCATCGAATGGACTGGTATAAATGCCACGGTCTAGCCCTACATTGCTAGGTTTGGTCGTCATAAAGCGGAAATTATTGCTTGCCTGCAAGTAATCCCAGTCTTGATTGATACGTGGATCGTTGGCGATGCGCACACGGTCGGCTACGCTATAAAGCTTGTTGAAAGCCTCACGCTGCATTGGGTTGCCAAGCCATGAACTTACATCACGCTCCTCGTCTACCCAACTCAAGGTATCTGGCACGTTGAGCTCACCCACACTCTTCATCTTCTTGCAAATCTCGGTAGGCGTAGAGAAGGTGATGCCGCGCTGCTTAGCGCACTCAGGCAATGCCTTGATAAACTCCAAGATATTGCTAGACAATGGTTGGGCAATGCCGAGTGCAGACAGCTCCATGAAGATATTGATAACCTGCTCTTCATCAGGAAGGGCAGCTATCTGGTCGATATACTTGTCGGCAAAGAGTGGATAACCATCCCAGTCACTATTGTTGAAACGGAGGGAAACGTCGTCGCTCAGAATGACATCACGCAACAAGAGCTTCAACTTAGGATTCATCGCACAATGATAAACGTAGTGTGGAGACTTCCAGCCCAATACGTGCTTGGCACCCTCTGTAAGCATTCCGACAAAACCCATATTGGCTACCTCTGCACCTATCTCGTCGCTATAGATGAGCGAAGAGTTGCGGAGCACAGTAGGCTCCTTGCCAAAGTATTCTTTTATCTTGGCAGCCTGGCGCTTAACCTCAGCCTTGAAACTCTCCTCATTGATGAGTGATGCAAGACCATGTGAATAAGGTTCTGCGAGAAACTCCACACAACCCGTATTATTGAGTTCCTGCAACTTCTCCAAAACCTGTGGAGCGTGCAACTCCAACTGTTCCATACCTACACCAGAAAGCGAGAATGCCACCTTGAAGTACTGGCCATTCTTACCTATCATCTCCTGCAAGGCACTGAGGGCAGGCATATACGAACGCTCGGCGATGTCACCGATACTACGCGCATTCTCATAGTCGTCATAGTAATAATGATCGGTACCGATGTCAAAGAAGCGATAGCGCTTTAGATGCGTAATCTGATGTATCTCGAAATATAAACAAATTGTCTTCATAAATATTGATAATTGAAATTGAAAATTATGAATAGCAAAGCCGCGGAATTATTCACTCTTCGTTCTCCACTCTTCACTTAAGTTACTTCCATCCTAGAGTCTTGAGATAGAGATTCCTGATGCGGGCACCTACCTTCTCCCAGGTTATCTGGTCCACCTCTTTCTTACCCTCTACAGAGAGATAGTCGAAGAGGCTCTCGTTGTGGCAGATGCTATAGATGGCATCGGCGAGGGCGTGGATATCCCAATAGTCTACCTTGATGCAGTTAGTGAGGATTTCACCACAACCACTCTGCTTGGAGATGATGGTAGGCGTACCGCACTGCATCGCCTCCAAAGGCGAGATGCCAAATGGCTCGCTCACGGATGGCATCACATATACGTCACTATCCTTCAAGCACTCATACACCTGCTTGCCTCGCATAAAACCAGGGAAGTGGAATCTATCGGCAATGCCTCTTTCGGCAGCCAGATAAATCATCTGGTCCATCATATCGCCCGAACCAGCCATACAGAAACGTACGTTGCGTGTACGGTGCAATACCATGTTGGCAGCCTCTACGAAATACTCTGGCCCCTTCTGCATCGTGAGACGTCCGAGGAAGGTAACCACCTTCTCTTTCCCCTTATGGTCAGGGCGTGGGATATCCTGTAGTTCCTGTCTCAATGGGTACACGGCATTGTGCATGGCGAAACACTTGCGGGGATCTTGGTGATATTGGTTGATGACTGTCTGTCGGGTCAACTCAGACACACACATGATGCAGTCGGCATTGTCCATACCGTCTTTCT
>CAVKLF010000031.1:0-21882 GCA_963657075.1 bacterium
CACTACGAGGGCCACTGGCAGCAGACGCTCTACATCATGTTTGCCCTGCTCACGAGTTACAAGATCCTCGTGGAGCAGCGCACGGCGAAGGGCAGAATCGACATCACCCTGGAGACGAAGACCACCGTCTATGTAATGGAGCTGAAAATCAACAAGAGCGTAGAGGACGCCCTCGCCCAGATAGAGACGAAGCACTATGCCGACGCTTTCAAGCTGAAGGGCAAGCCGATAGTAAAAGTGGGCATGAACTTCATGCTGAAGGACGATGTGAACACGTTGGAGTGGAGAATCGCTGAATAGAATCTAAATGATTAATAATATGGAGCAGAAAGTGAAAGAATTGCCATACGGTGTACAGGATTTTATTACCATCGTAGAGCAGAATATCTATTATGTCGACAAGACCATATATATACCCGAATTGGAGAAAGAGGCGCGTAATCTTTTCTTCATACGGCCTCGCCGTTTTGGCAAGAGCGTCTTACTCAGTATGCTCCATGCATACTACGACTGCCGTACCAAGGACAAGTTCGAGGAGTGGTTTGGCAACCTCTGGATTGGCAAGCATCCTACTGCTTTGCAGGGTAAGTTCCAAGTGCTGCATCTCGACTTCTCGCAGGTGGGAGGAAAGATAGAAAATATCGAAGAAAACTTCGATGGATATTGCGGAGCCATGCTCGATACCTATGTCGATGTATACAGAACTTCCTATAGTGAGGCTTTCGTTGAAAAAGTGCTGGCTACTCCAAGAGCGACGGACAAGCTGAACCTCATCAACATAGAGTCCAATAAACTGAGGCTAAGACAGTATCTCATTATCGACGAATATGATAATTTTACGAATACTGTGCTTAATGAGCAGGGGGAGAAGGTGTACTGGGCGATGACTCACGCAGAGGGGTTCTACCGCGACATCTTCAAAAAGTTCAAGGGAAACTTTGAGCGTATCTTTATTACGGGGGTTAGCCCTGTGACGCTCGATGATGTGACGAGTGGCTTCAACATCGGATGGCACATCTCTACCAAGGAGGAATTCAACCAGATGTTGGGATTCTCTACGGAGGATGTATATGATATGTTCAATTATTACAAGCAGAAGGGAGATATCCCTGCCGACAGAGACATTGATGCCATCGTGTGTGAGATGAAGCCTTGGTATGATAACTATAGCTTCTCTGAAGATGCCTTGGAAACGCAAAGTCGGGTGTTCAACTGCGATATGGTGATTTATTACTTGCGCCATTACTTGCGTCGTGGTGAGGGGCCGAAGGAGATGTTGGATCCCAACACTATGACCGACTACAACAAGATGAAAAAGCTGCTGCAGCTCGACAAGCTCGACGGCGACCGCAAGGGAGTAATCCGAACCATAGCTGAGAAGGGGGAAATCGTGGCTTCGTTGCTGGAGACATTTCCTGCACATAAGATTACAGACCCAGAAGTGTTCCCAAGCCTTCTGTTCTATTACGGCATGCTGACCATCAAGGGAACGAGGGGGGCTAAGCTTATCCTCGGCATCCCAAACAACAATGTGCGCAAGCAATACTATGAGTATCTCTTGGAGTTGATAGATGCTAAGGCATACATCAGTACGAATCAGCTCACTGACTATTATTATGATATGGCGTATGATGGCAACTGGCGTGAGGCATTGCAATATATGGCGGATGCATACGCCCAGGTGTCGTCAGTGAGAGACTCCATCGAAGGGGAGCGCAACCTTCAAGGCTTCTTCATGGCTTATCTCAATCTGAACGCTTACTATTATACGGCGCCCGAGTTGGAACTCAACCATGGCTACTGCGACTTCTTCCTGCTGCCCGACTTGACCCATTACCCCAGCAAACACAGCTACATCCTGGAGCTGAAGTTGGCGCCTAAGCGTGAAAAGGGGGAGCCGAAAGAAAAATATGAGGCTCGCATCAAAGAACAATGGCAGCAAGCAGAAATCCAAATTAATGACTATGCGAAAGCCCCTAGAGTAGAGGCTTTGCGACAGGGAACTCTACTGCATAAGATTATCATGCAGTTTGACGGATATAAACTGTTAAAGATGGACGAGGTAAAATAGGGGGTGCAGAAATGCACCCTTTTTGTTTATAATCGCGGGTAATCTCAAATAATATAGTAAATAATCAGATTTTATGGACGCTGGCTTGTTTTTTATATGTAACTTTGCCACGTATATTACAACAATAAACTATTACATAAATCTATTAGTAAATGAATAAACGACTACTTACATCTTCAGCATTGGCTTTATTGGTATCCATGGGTGCCCATGCTCAGCGATTTACCGATCAGCTGGATCGTGGCTTGGTGGCAGTAAAGACTACTAGCGGTGTTTATTGCTCATGGCGTATACAGGCCGATGAGTATTACGATGTGAAATACAATCTCTATCGAGATGGAACGAAGGTTAACTCCGAACCTCTCTCTGTTTCCAACTTTACTGATGCCTCTGGCTCTACCAGTAGCACATACACCGTGAAAGCGGTAGTGGGTGGAGTGGAGCAGGCGCCTTCTAAGGCTGTGTCTGTTTTTGCACAGAACTATAAGGAAATCAAGATTCAGTATCCTTCGGAACTCAAGTCTACTTACATTCCAAACGATGCTTGTTGTGCAGATGTAGATGGCGATGGTGAACTGGAAATTCTCATGAAGTTTGATAACTCGCAGGAACATGACCAGCTTTATCCCAAGAATGGTCCTACTGTCGACGGTGTGGAGACTAAGGAGTATTCTATGCTTGCCTGCCTGAAACAGGACGGTACGATACTCTGGTGGGTGAACTGTGGACCTAATATGGGTGACTTCCAGAACAATGAACAGAACATAGTGGGCTACGATTGGGATATGGACGGCAAAGCCGAGGTCGTGATGCGACTGGAGGAAGGCTCTACCGTGCACATGGCAGATGGTACTACTTATACCATTGGTGCAGATGGACAGAATGGTACGTCCTGGACGAATTACCGTACCCCCAAGTCTTCCACCATCGTTGAGTGGTTTACTTATTACGGAAAGGAATTCCTCTGGTATTGCGAGGGAGCAACGGGTAAGCCATATCAGTGTGTGGACTATCCGTTGAAGAGACTGGAAAGCGGAGAGACTAACCTTGATACAGCTTGGGGCGATGGATATGGTCACCGTAGCAACAAGCATTTCTTTGGTGCGCCATACTTGGATGGCAAACATCCTAGTCTCTTTATCGGGCGTGGAATCTACACGCGCCATAAGTTTATCGCATACGATATAGACCCTAATACTCATGCACTCAATGTGCGCTGGCAGTGGACTAACAATCAGGCGGGTTCTCCTTGGTATGGACAGGGTTACCACAACTATACCATCGCCGACGTGGACTGGGATGGTCGTGATGAAATCGTATGGGGAAGTATGGTTATCGATGACAACGGTAAGGGACTTTCTACGACTGGTCTCGGTCATGGTGATGCCCAGCATGTGGGTAACTTTAATCCTTATCACCATGGGCAGGAGGTCTTCGCTTGTAATGAGGACGAACCTGCCAACAATTATCGTGACGCAACTACCAGCAAGATATACTATCGCAAGACTGATTCCAGTGATGCCGGACGTGCTTTGGCAGGTAACTTCTACAATACAATACCAGGTGCGGTGGGCAATGGCGCACACGATACGCCCATCTCTACAGTAACCAATGACCATGTGGAACTCAATACCAGTGGTCTTGGAATGAATTTCCGTATCTATTGGGACGGCGACTTGCAGGAGGAGTGTTTCGATAATACAACAGTCTCCAAGCCTGGCGTGGGTACGTTGGAAACTTTCTCGGGTGTTTATTCCAATAATAGTACCAAGGCGACACCTTGCTATCAGGGTGATATCTTTGGTGACTGGCGAGAGGAAGTCATCGAACGTACTGCCGACAATAACATCCGTATCTATACGACCACAACTCCAACAGAGTGGCGTAACTATTCTTTGTGGTACGATCATCAGTATCGCAATGCGATGGTATGGCAACCTTGCGGCTATAACCAGCCACCTCATGCGTCATACTTCTTGGGTGAGTTGGAAGGCATCACGATTGCTCCTCCACCTCTTACCACTACAGGACGTACAGAGGTGTCTTCTTCCATCGGTACAGACTTGAATGGCAAGCATGCCTTGCTGGATACTACTGGTGATGTTATTGTTTCTGTAGCTAACGGTGCTTCTCCAAGCATCTTCACTGATAATGCCCCTTCATGGGTGCAGGGAAGTGCTGAGAGCGAATGTAAAACCAAGGATACTGAAATTACCTATACATATTATACCCATACTTTGACGGGCGGTGCTTTTACGGGGGCTACTCGTGTAGTGAAGCAGGGTGACGGCACATTGGTACTCCCTAGTGTGACGCAGACCTACACTGGCAATACTGATGTTTGGGCTGGTACCTTGCAGTTTGATGGCACGATGGAGAGCAGTCCTGTGTGGCTGAACCGCTTTGCTGAGTTGAATTCCAATGGTGGTAACTTTAAGGGAGGTGTCAAGGCTGACTATGGTTCCGTTATCCGCCCTGGAGGCAAGGACAACGTAGGTACGTTGACAGCTTCTTCTATAGAACTTGGGTTTGGTTCTCGTGTCGTTTTCGATGTGAAGGATGGAAATGTAGATAAGATTGTTGCGAACAAGTTGAGCATTGAAAAGAAAACTTGGGAGAATGGTCCTGAATATAGTGCGCCAGTGTTTGAATTTGCTTCTATGCCGCAGTCAGGTACTTATACCTTGGCTGAGGTAGGTGAGCTTATTGGCAATCTTTCTGATATTACTATCGAGGGGCTTTCTGGTAAGAAGTATGCCTTGGCTTACGCTGACGGTAAGATTACTTTAACCATCAGTAATGCTCGTGCTAGCGAGGAAAGTGTTTGGACGGGTGCCAATGGCTCTGTCTGGGACTTGATGGAGGCTGAAAATTTCAGTTCTTCTGATAAGCAGTTTGTTACTGGTGACAATGTCGTTTTCGATGACAATGCCTCCAATACAACTGTAAACTTAACCCAGGATGTAACTCCTGGAAGCGTAGTGTTCAAGAACAATAGCAAGACTTATACCCTGCAAGGTGATGGGGCTATCGAGGGAGATATTCAACTCTCGGTAACTGGCACAGGTACCGTAAATGTCAAGAATACCAATAAGTATTCTGCTGGAACTGTTATCGATGGCGGAACGCTTATCCCAGCAACACTTGCCAATAAAGACGGTTTGACCTACGGAGCACTGGGTGATGCTACCAACTCCATTACCTTGAAGAATAATGGAACCTTGAAGATTACTGCAGGCATGACAGCTTCTCATCCTATCTTGATAGGTGAAAATGGTGGATTCATTAATACTACAGGTACCTTGATTCTGAATGGTGGAATCAAGAAGTCTAATGCAGGTTCTAATCGTAACCTCTACAAAACAGGTAATGGTACGTTGCAACTGAACTGTACTGCCGATTATGATAAGCTCTATATCAACCAAGGTACGGTATATGACTTCCAAGACGCTCATTTCTCAGGTAAGACAGTGGTCTTGAATGGAAGCAAGGTCGTACTTCAGGCTAATAATAGTATTAACAGTGAAAATTCAGACAATGTTAATATTGATGTGCCTAAGGGTAAGACCGGCATTTGGTATCCTGACGGACGTTGCACCTACACGGGCAAGCTGACGGGCGAGGGTACTATCGACATCTATGCCACATGGGTTCGCTGTCCGTTTAATGGTGACTGGAGTCAGTTTGCCGGTACCATCAATGCCAAGCGCGGCACAAAGAATGGCTATGAACCTGTGTTTGACTTTAACAACACAAAGGGAATGCCTTTGGCAACACTCAATGTAGATTCACGTTTTACGCAAGCAACTCCATTCATTACCAGTGGTAAGAGTTTCGCTATTGGTGCATTGACTGGAACTGGATATATCAGCAATAGCGGCTATTATGGTTCTGGGACAAACACATTGACCATTGGAGGTAAAAATAGTAACTTTGAATTCAAGGGCACTATCAATGGTAGTAATGTCATTAAAAACGGTACGGGTATCTGGACTATATCCAGCGAGGATGTGCTTGCCAACGCAAAGTCTTTGAAGATTGTCGATGGTGTGGTTAAGTTGAATAATGCAGCAGCCACATCTACCATGACATCTCCAACAGTTCTGTATGTACAGGATGCTGGCGAACTTCGAGGTCAGGGATGCAGCTATGGTATCAACCTACTTTCTGGCGGAATATTGCGTCCTGGTAATGGAAATGCCAGTTCGCAGACTACAAATGTGGGTATAATCACTGTGTTGAATAAGTTGAATGCTGAGTCTGGGTCAAGTATTTATGTGAACAAGAATAGAGCTGACTCAGCCTATGTAAACCCTTATACTGGAACAGAAAGCTCTGCATGGGCATTCCTCAAAGTAAATGGAAATGCTGTGGTTAATGGAACGATTTATGTTACATACAACAGTAAGCTTTGGACACCGGCAGTGGGTGAGTTTGTGCGTGTACTGGATTGCGCAGGGACGATTAGCGGTACGCCTACCTTCGACCTTCAGACTTTGCCTGACGGAATGGCTTGGGATACTTCCAAATTCCTATCTGAAGGTGTGATTTATGTGGCTAACACTACTGGTATTCATGATGTAATCTTGGAAGCAGGTTCGTTCAAGGCTGATGTTTATACGCTCAGCGGATTTAAGTTGACAAGTTTGGAAACAACGAAAGCAACTTTGGTAAACGACTTGAAGAGCCGAGGTCTTACTACAGGCGTTTATATTGTTCGTACCGCTAATGGTGCAATGAAGATAACAGTTAGATAGTGGTTCTTCGAATTTTATATGAACGAATCAAGTAGTGAATAATTGTAATTATCTGGTTTTTGCTTGCTGGGTTCTCTTATACCCATGCAAGCAAAAACTTTTTAGTTCTATTACCTGCCAAAATCGGTTCTTTTAGCGAATGGTTTTAAGTACTGCCAAAAAATATAGTTTTTTGGATAATATTGCAGGCTATTATCGGAGAATACTTTTTACCTTTGCATTTGAATTAAAACCAATAACCATGCAACAAAACAATTTGATAGGCTTTTGTGTGCTTGCCTTCGGTCTTTTGAGCCCCAAGGTGTCGTGGTCGCAAAACCATGCGCTGCCTACTCCGACTTGCCAGATGGAAAAGTTGGATAGGGGAGTGGTGGCTCTTCCAGCTGCGGGAAAAGGAGTGTTCGTGAGTTGGCGTATGCTCGGCACGGATGCCAAGACCGTCTGCTTCGATGTGGAACGAGATGGCAAGGTCATTGCCAGCCATGTCAAGGCTACTCATTTCGTAGATGAGAAAGGAACGACCAAAAACTCCTATCGCATTATCACTTACCAGCAAGAGCCTAAGATGGATGTTTCGGCGGGACGTGAGGTGTCGAAAGAGGTAAAGCCTTGGGGCGACCTCTATCGTTCGCTGCCTGTCAATCGCCCAGAAGGAGGCATTAGTCCAGATGGTCGTGAATATACTTATTCGCCCAACGACTGTAGTGTGGGCGATGTGGATGGTGATGGGCAATACGAACTAATCGTGAAGTGGAGCCCTTCCAACGAGCATGACAACTCGCACAATGGTTATACGGGAGAGGTTATCTTCGACTGCTATCACTTGGATAGTGGCAAGCAACTCTGGCGTATCCATCTCGGCAAAAATATCCGTGCAGGCGCTCATTATACCCAGTTTTTGGTATACGACTTCGATGGTGACGGAAAGGCGGAGATGATTTGCAAGACGGCACCAGGTAGCAAGGATGCCAAGGGACAATTCGTCAGTGAGGCGGCTACAGATGCCGAAATCAAGAATATAGACAATCAAGCCGACTATCGTAATGAGGTGGGACGAGTGATGACGGGTCCCGAACTCTTGACGGTTTTCAATGGCGAGACAGGCGAGGCAGTACATACCGTATGGTACAATCCCAACCGAGCATTCGGGGTAGGTAAGCAGGTGGCAGAAGGGGAGAGCCTAGAGAATGGATGGCCCGCCTATTCCACGGTGTGGGGAGACAAGGCCAACTATGGCAATCGCGGCGAACGTTATCTGGCTTGCGTAGCCTATCTCGATGGTGCCGACAAGCATCCTAGTGCCGTGATGTGTCGTGGCTATTATACACGCTCTTACCTTTGGGCGGTAGATTTCGATGGCAAACAACTCTCTACCAAGTGGCTTCATTCCTCTACAACGCCCTATGATTGGACGGTGACCGATGGCGCAGGAAAAGTAGTGAAAGAAGCGCACGGTTTGAAGAATATTTCGGAGGATGGCAAGGAACATTCTGCCACTGCTTTCGGTCAAGGTGCTCATAACATAGCTGTTGCCGATGTAGATGGCGATGGTTGTGATGAGATAACCTACGGTTCGGCGGCCATCAATCATGATGGCACCTTGCTCTATTCCACGGGCTTGGGACACGGTGATGCCCAGCACCTTGGAGACTTGGACCCAGACCGCCCCGGACTGGAATTCTTCATGGTGCATGAGGAGTATCCTTACGGCTCAGATTTGCGTGATGCCCGTACAGGCGAAATTTTGGTTCGTACTTACGATAGGGATGATACCGGGCGAGGCATCGCTGCTGATATAGATGCCAACCACCGTGGTTGCGAACTTTGGAGTCTGGATACCCCTGGGGTAAGAGACATCAAGGGAAATCAAATTGCCAGTTCTGCCAATCAGACAAGAAAATACAGAAATCCATCTAGACCAGGTGCCAAATGGCCGGCGATGAACTTCCGTATCTACTGGGACGGCGACTTGCAGGAAGAACTCTTGGCGAATGGCGGTGCCCCTCATTTTCCTCCTTATCTGCAGAAGTGGAACGGAACAGAAGCGAAGCCCTTGCCGCTGAGCAATGGCAAGCAACTCTATGAGATGGGACACTCGGTGACTTGCAACTGGTCGAAGGCTACACCCAACTTGCAAGCCGACATCTTGGGCGACTGGCGAGAGGAAGTGATTTTCTGGGATGAGAGTGATGCCTCTCACCTCAATATCTTTACCACCAATGAGCCGACGGAGTACCGTGTGCCTACCTTGATGCACGACCATGTGTATCGAATGGGTGTCGCTTGGCAGAATGTGGGATACAATCAGCCTCCGCATCTCGGGTATTATCTGCCGGATTATGCAGAGAAATTAAGTGAAGAGTGAAGAACGAAGAGTGAAGAATTCAACGGTCTTTGGTAATCATAACTTTCAACTTATAATATTAAATACGGATAATTTTCAATATTAAATACGGATAATAATGAAAAGAATATTAATTGCAATGACTTTGATGGCTGCTGCCAGTGCCAGTTTCGCACAGGTAGCCAAGCCGATGGAAGATGTAAATAAAGTGATAGACAATACTGCGGATAGCTTGAATAAGGCTATGACTGCACGCATTACTCCCGGTACGAGCCGCAAGGGAAACAACCCGGTGCTTTTCCTCATCGGAAACTCTACCATGCGCAATGGAACATTGGGTAACGGCAACAATGGCCAGTGGGGCTGGGGATATTATGAGCATGAGTTTTTCGATGAAAACAAGATTACGGTGGAGAATCAAGCTCTCGGAGGCATGAGCAGCCGCACCTTCTATAATCGCCTTTGGCCCGATGTTCGCAAGGGCATCAAGGCCGGCGACTGGGTAATTATCTCCATCGGTCATAATGATAACGGTCCTTACGATAGTGGGCGTGCCCGTGCCAGTATCCCAGGCATCGGCAAAGACTCGCTTAATGTCACCATCAAGGAGACGGGCGTCAAGGAGACCGTCTATACTTACGGCGAGTATATGCGCAAATATATCAACGACTGCAAGGCACTTGGCGCACATCCTATCCTCATGTCGCTCACCCCTCGTGACGCTTATGATGAGAACGACAAAATCGTGCGTGTGAACAAAACCTTCGGACTCTGGGCGAAGCAAGTAGCCGAGCAGGAAGGTGTGCCTTATGTAGACCTCAACTCCATCTCAGCTGACAAGCTCGACAGCTACGGCCATTGGAAGGAGAAGTATCATTTCTTTACCGACCATATCCACACCTCTCGCTTCGGAGCGATGATGAACGCTCGCTCTGCTGCAGAAGGATTGGCAGAAAGTAAGGATCCTGGTTTGGCTCCTTTGCAGGCGATGATGATTAACGTGGCATTGCCTGTGGAGAACTTCAAGCGTGAACCGGGTAAGCCTGTGGTCTTCTTCACGGGCGACAGTACAGTGAAGAATGAAGACAAAGACCAGGACGGCATGTGGGGATGGGGATCGCAAGCCTACACCATTTTCAATCCCAAGAAGATTACTTGTGTGAATGCTGCCAAGGCTGGGCGCAGTAGTCGTTCTTATCTCAACGAGGGGAGATGGGAGAAGGTATACAATAGTATTCTGCCCGGTGACTATGTGCTCATCGAATTCGGACATAATGACATCTGCTCGATGGTGGATAAGAAGGCGCGCGGTTCTATCGCTAGTGCCAAGGATACCTGCCATGTATATAAGTTGGACAATGGTCAGTACGAAGTAGTCTATTCGTTCGGATGGTATCTGAAGAAGTTTATCCAGGATGTGCGCGAGAAGGGTGGAACTCCCATCCTCGTCTCTCTGACCCCTCGCAACGAGTGGCCTAAGGGAAAGATGGAGCGCAGAAACGACAGTTATGGCAAATGGTATCGTGAGGTGGTGGACGAAACGGGTGTCGCCTTCCTCGACCTCCATAACATCGCCGCCGACTCCTACGACAAGATAGGCAAGGAGAAGGTGAAGGATTACTACAAGAAAGACCATACGCATACCTCCCTCAAGGGTGCACAGCACAATGCCAAGTGTGTGGCAAAGGGACTGAAGAAGATGAAGAGTCCATTGGCTAAATACTTGAAATAAACAGCAAAAAGGACAAAAAGCATAGTTGCTTTTTGTCCTTTTTGCGTAATTTTGCCCTCGAATTTATGACAACTAACAGATAATAACTTAATAACAATACAGACTTATGTCAAATAAGATAGCTAAATACTTCTTCGTGCTGGCTACTGTTTGTATGCCGATAGATGGACTTTCGGCAAAGGAAATGGTATGGTACGACGGAACCCATGCGATTTCATATTTCATCCCCAAGAATGTAGACCCTGTAGTGAAAGTAGCAGCCGATATGTTTGCTAGCGACATGCTTGCCGTAACGGGCAAGCAGGCTGTCGCCGAGAAGCAAGAGAAAAATGCTGTCATCAGGATCGTAGAATTGGACAAGGCTTCTGCTTCCACCAAGAAAGCTTTGGCCAAGCAGGGGATTCCCGTGGGAGAACTGCAAAAGAAGATAGATGGTTTTCACATTTCGATACGAGGCCATCAGATTGTCATCGTTGGTTCCAATGGTCGTGGAGCAGCCTATGGACTGTTGGAAATGTCTCGTAAGGCAGGAGTAAACCCATGGATATGGTGGGGGGATGTCGTGCCCGAGAAAAAGCAGCGCCTTA
Organism: bacterium; assembly: GCA_963657075.1. GTDB lineage: Bacteria > Bacteroidota > Bacteroidia > Bacteroidales > Bacteroidaceae > Prevotella. The sequence goes on from CAVKLF010000031.1 coordinate 11,492, forward strand.
CCATCGATGATGCCTTCACCACTTTGCAGGGGGCATCTGTGGAATACCGTGGTATCTTTATCAATGACGAGGACTGGAGTCTCCGCCCTTGGAGCAAGAACTTCAGTGGCGATACCTATAAGAAGGTGTTTCAACTCTTGATGCGTCTTCGTGCCAATGCTATCTGGCCCGCCATGCACGAAGGCACTACCTCTTTCTTCAAGATACCTGGGGCAAAGGCGGTGGCTGACAGTTGTGGTATCGCCGTGGGCAGTTCGCATTGCGAGCCCTTGCTCCGCAGCAATACGGGCGAATGGGATGTGTCGAAGCGTGGCCGATTCAACTATATCACCAACAAGGCTGAGGTGCAGAAATATTGGGCGGAACGTCTCGATGGGGTGAAAGATTCCAAGGGCGGCAACTTGATTACCATCGGTATGCGAGGCATTCATGACGGTAGCATGGAAGGCGTTAAGACCATGCAGGAGAAGTTTGACGGACTCCAACAGGTCATCAACGACCAGCAGGACTTGATACGCAAGCATCTTGGCGACCCCAGCAAGCAGACGCAGGTGTTTATTCCTTATAAGGAGGTGCTCGATATCTACAACAAGGGATTGAAGGTGCCCGATTATGTAACCCTCATGTGGTGCGACGACAACTATGGTTATCTCACCCGACTGCCCGATGCCAAGGAGCAGAAACGCAGTGGGGGCGGTGGTGTCTATTATCATCTGAGTTACTGGGGGAGGCCTCACGACCACCTTTGGCTTACCACCACTCAGCCGGGTTTGCTCTACAAAGAGATGAAGACTGCCTACGACCACAACGTGCGCAAACTCTGGATAGTAAACGTACACGACCCGAAGGTGGCTGGGTATGACTTGGAACTCTTCCTTGATATGGCGTGGAACATCGACAGCGTCAAGGCGAACACCATCGAGCAGCATTATCAGTCTTGGCTTTGCCGCCAGTTTGGCGAGGAGGCAGGCAAGGCTTTGTTCCCTGCCATGAAGGAATTCTTCAAACTCTGTGGCGAGCGCCGTCCGGAATTTATGGGATGGACGCAAGTGGAGCTGGATAAAAAGAAATATAACCGTGGCATGAGTCTCGTGCAAGGGTCAGAACTCTCTGCTACAGCCTTTGGCAATGAGCGAGAGCGTTATCTGGAGCGTTACGCCATCATCGCCTCTCAAGTAAGAGACGCCGAGTCGTTGGTTCGACCAGAATTGAAAGATGCCTATTTTGCAGCCATCAAGTATCCGGTGCTGGCAGCCGAGGCACATGCCCGCAAGATACTTCGTCATAGTGAAAAGGCTTATCAGGAGATTCAGAAACTTACCACCTATTATAATAAGGTAATGTCTGATGGTAAGTGGAATGGCTTGATGGATATGCAACCTCGTAAGTTGCCTGTATTCGATGCGCCGAATGCACAGCCTTCCGTGTCGGACGATAAGGCTTATCATCCATTGGTGGTAGAAAATGCCATAGCCCGTAATGCCTGCGATTATCAACAGTCATCGGTACAAGTAGAGTCGGTGCAGATGTTGGGACATAGCATGAATGCCGTCAGCCTGCCCAAGGATGCCTCTTTGTCTTATCACTTTACGACCAGTAAGGAAGGCGATGCCGTACTTCGTGTGGCGGTGATTCCTACACAGCCCAACGATAAGGGAGACCTCCGATTCTCGGTAAGTGTGGATGGGGCAGAGCCTACCGTCTTCAGATTGAAGGAGCCTTTCCGCTCAGAGCGATGGAAACTGAACGTACTGAGGGGGCAAGCCGTAAGAGAAATGAAGATCGATGCCTTGAAGGCTGGCAAACATACCTTGGTCATCAAGGCGCTCGATCCTCATATTCTCATAGACCAGTGGATGATAGACTTCAACCTCGACAGGAAGTCTTATCTATTCCCAGTAGAGTGATTTCTAGAGCTGGTCGAATCCTTTTGCATGAACACACTTTATGTTTTTCTCTAGCTGGCCGGTGGAGCTGGCACCTACCAGTACGCTGGTTACTCCCTTCTGGTGGAGTATCCATGCCAGTGCCATCTCTGCCAAGGTCTCGTTTCTTGATTGTGCCGTGGCGTTGAGGCTTTGCAGCTTCTCCAGCAACTCTGGTGTCAGGGTAGAGTGCTTCAGAAAATGCTCCTTCGCCATGCGGCTATCCGATGGGATGCCGTGGAGGTAGCGGTCGGTAAGAAGTCCTTGCGCCAATGGCGAGAAGGAGATGAAACCGATGCCTTGCTCGGCGCAATAGTCGAGGATGCCTTCCTCTTGTGGTGCACGGTCTAGCAGATTGAGTCGGCCCTGGTAGATGAGCAGGGACACATCCCGTTCGCGTAAGTATTGGTCGGCGAACTTCAGTGCCTCCAAAGGCCATCGGCTGATGCCCAGATAGAGCGCCTTGCCCGTACGTACGATGTCTACCAACGCTTGCAGTGTTTCCTCCAGCGGGGTGTTAGGGTCGTAACGATGACTATAGAACAGGTCTACGTAGTCGAGGTGCATGCGCTTAAGGCTTTGGTCGAGACTCGCCATGAGATATTTGCGCGAACCCCAATTGCCATAAGGCCCTTCCCACATGTCATATCCAGCTTTGGTAGAGATAAACAGTTCGTCTCGGTAGGGTTGGAAATCATCGTCCATCAGTCTGCCGAAGGTTTCCTCGGCACTGCCGTAAGGTGGTCCATAGTTGTTGGCCAGGTCGAAGTGGGTGATGCCATGGTCGAAGGCATAATGAGTGATGGCCCGGCTTCGCTCGTAAGGGTCTACACCGCCGAAGTTGTGCCAGAATCCCAAACTGATTTTAGGCAAGAGAATACCGCTCTTGCCACACCTCTTGTAGAGCGCCTCGCTGTCATCGTAGCGATGAGGGTAGGCTTTATACGCTTCTTTTAGTTCCATAATCTTTGATTTGTGTAAATAGAATATTTTGGCGCAAAGGTACAATAAAATATACAAATAGGCACCTAAAAGCGCTTAAATCTATGATGTTAGGGGGCAGTTTGTACAAAAAGACGATTATTTGTACTAGATTATGGGATAAAAATGCACGCAAGATAGTATCTTTGCATCAGAAATAAGATATTTCGACTTTTAGGTTTATAAGATAATTTGTTTGTAAGTAGATTAATTCAAAAAGACAATCGCCGTGGATGCTGTGAAGCATCCACGGCGATTTCGACATTAGGCATGAGCCAGTGCATGTTGCGTAAGCGAACCTATGCCTTACCGCTCCAGCACAATCTTTCCTTTGGTAGGAGAGAAGTCTACTAGGCATTTCCCGTTTTTCTCTCTTACGTCTAGCGTTTTTCCTGCTTGGCTGGCTCTCTTCGGCTTGAAGTCGATGACTAGGGTCAAGGGGTGGTCGAATATCTCTTTGTCCAACTCCATCTTAGGGGCGGTCTGTGTTTCCTTGCCCATTTGGGGCTTTACGATGATGCGATTCTTCTTGTTCTTGATTTTCAGCACCGTATTGTCGCGCTCCTGCTGGTAGGCGGAAACGTCGTGGAAGGTGGCTATCCATAGCTGGTCTTTTTGCGCCAGGGCATAGTCGAACATCTTCCATAGGCGGGTCTCGTCGCCAAAGCAGTCGTAGCCGATACGGAGGCCATGCGTCATCGTGACAGCCCATTCACCCTTTCGGATGATGTCGGTGATGTACTGCTCAAACCACTCTTGTGTTCGCTTGCTGCCCAAGCTCACCTGGAAGGTGCGGGTACCCACACGGTGGCGTGAACAATATGCCACCGCCTCATCGCTCTTCCTGTTGCCGGGATAAAAATAGGTACGGGGGAAGATGCCTGTGTGCTGATAGATGAGGGTGTCGTTGTGCTGCACCTCATAGCGCAATTCCTCGGGCGTCAGCTTGCTCACGTTCTTGTGCGAGTAGCCGTGGCTTGTTATTTCCTGTCCGTCGAGAGCCATCTCCCTGGCTTGCTCCCAGGAGAAAGTCTGCTTGTTGGGGTTCTTGGGTGGATGTTCCATCCATGAACCGATGAGGCAGAATGTGCCCTTGATGCCGAGTTGTTTCATCTTCGGGAAGAGGAGGGTGTATTGCTCTCGCAGTCCGTCGTCGAAGGTGAAGGAGATGGCGGCTTGCTTGTCGTCGTAGTACTTGGCAATACGAATCTGTGCATCCACCTCGATGGGGGTGAATGCACAGAGAATATAGAGGAGAATGTATTTTGTACGGTTCATCATAGATGGGTTATTCTTCTACTGAAACGTGCTTGGCTTTCTTGCCAGCCAGTTTCAGGTCTACTAGCTTGTTGTACATCTTTTTGCCCAGCAGTTCACCGCCGGCGGCATCGAAGTGCATGTTGTCCTCCTGCAGAGTGGCATTGGGCACCTCTATGAGATAGATGTTGGGGTCTTCGCTCTGCAAGCGTTTCTGTCCGTCTTCTACGCCTTGGCTCCATCCGCGGCTCTTGTGCGAGATGCCTCCGAGGATGATGGGTAGCTTGGCGTATTTCTTGTTGCCTGTCTTCTCTACGAGATGCTGGCGGATGTAGGCGATGACGGCTTTCAGATTCTCATAATACTTGCTGCTGGCGTGGCGGTCGCTCTCACCCTGGTGCCAGAGCATAGCCTTGATTTCGTAGTCTCCCTTCATCTTGCTGAGGCTGTTGTCGATGGCAAGGTCAATGTTTTCGCAGAGGGCCTTCAGTAAGCTCTTGCCGCCCTTGTCGGATGCTGCCACGGAGTCGAGGTACTCGGGAGAGGCGCACCAGAACATCTTGTTGGTGCTCTTACAGTTGGTGGCGATGGCTGTTCCGCCGAGCGACTCCTTGATGACATAGAAGTCTTCCTTCAGCGACTGTTCGAGCCAGTAGTAGGTAACGGCATCGTATGTCCATCGGCCAGGCTTGCTCTTATTGATGATACGGGGCCAGAAAAGTTCAAACTTTCCGTCCATGCTGTGTGAACCACTGTTGTAGCACCAGTAGCAATGCTTGTACCTGTTCTCCAGGATATAGGAGGGCAGGTATTTGTTCATAATTCGCCCATCTGTGTTCGACTGTCCTGCCGTGATGAAGACAGGAATGGTTTTCTTGGCTGACGCTGAGATGCAAATCATGAGCGTGAGCAACAATAAGATTTTTCTCATATTCGTTATTTGTTTTAATGATTGTTGTCGCTAGTATGTGTCGTGTTCGTAATGATAGTGCAAAGATACGGAAAATAATGGGTGTAAATTAATAGAAATGTGCAAAGTTTGTGCTTATTGTACATTTTCAACGATAAATGAACGATAACCTCCCTTGGAAGCATGATGTTTTATATACCTTTGCACGTAAATGCCGGATGGCAAGAGACGAAGATTTTAATAACTAAAAAATAACAGCATGAATACAATCAAAAAACCAATGGTCGCCTTATTGGCGATGACAGCACTCTCTAGTCTGCCATCTTGTGCAAGGGAGACCTTCAACTTTAACATGGGGTGGACGATAGACAACCAGAAGCATGTTACCCTGCCTCATGCCTGGAACGAAGACGAGGCTTACAAGGTGAGATGCAACGAACTCTCAGAGGGCGTGCGCTGGTATCGCAAGCATTTTACGACTCCGAAGTTGAAGAACGGCGAACGAGTGCTCATCGAGTTTGAGGGTGCCAAGCAGGCTGCCGAGGTGTATGTCAACGGAAAGCAGGTAGGAATGAGCGAGAACGGTATCATGGCATTCGGCTTCGATATCACCCCCTATCTCAAGAAGAAGGACAATCTCATCGAGGTGAAGACCGACAATAGTATCAAGTATCGTGAAAAAGCTACCAACAGCCGGTTTCAGTGGAACTATACGGAGTTTAATGCCAACTATGGCGGCATCACCAAGAACGTGAAGCTGCACATCATGCCTGCCGTACACCAGACCCTTCCGCTCTGGAGCAATCTCAAGACCACTGGCGTGTATGTCTATGCCTCAGATTTCGATATCACCAACCATACCGCTGTGGCGCATGTGGAGAGTCAGGTGAAGAACGTCTCCAAGAAGGCGGTGAAGCGTGCCCTGCATATTGTGATAGAAGACAAGTATGGCAACTCGGTGGCCGACTTCAAGAGCGATGCTCAGACCATCCAACCCGGCGAGATGGCCATCCTGAAGGCCAGTCATCCGATGCAGAACCTGCACTTCTGGAGTTGGGGATACGGTTATCTCTATAGTGTGAAAACCTACTTGGTAGATGATAAGACAGAGATTGGTGATCCTGTGACTACGGTAACGGGCTTCCGCAAGACGGAATACAAGGACGGTATGATTTACCTCAACGACCGTGTGATACAGGTGCATGGTTATGCCCAGCGTTCTACTAATGGGTGGCCTCTGCTGGGCAATGCCGTACCAGCCTGGTTGAACGACTATTCTAATAAGGTGTTTGTGGAGAGTGGAGGCAATGTGGTGCGCTGGATGCACATTACTCCCGGTAAACAGGATGTGGAGAGCTGTGACCGTGTAGGATTAATCCAGGCCTTGCCGGCAGGTGATGCTGAGAAGGATGCCGTGGGCAGACAATGGGATCAGCGAGTGGAGGTGATGCGCGATGCCATCATCTACAATCGCAACAATCCAAGTGTGCTCTTCTATGAGTGTGGCAACAATAATATCAGCGACGAGCACATGGCTGAGATGAAGGCTGTGCGCGATAAGTACGACCCACAGGGCGGCCGTGCCATCGGTAGCCGCAACATGCTCAGTACGAAGGTGGCTGAGTATGGAGGTGAGATGCTCTACGTGAACAAGAGTCGTAACATCCCGATGTGGATGATGGAGTATTGCCGCGACGAGGGTGCCCGCAAGTATTGGAACTCTTGGAGCTATCCTTACCACAAGGAGGGCGAAGGCCCGCTCTATCGCAATGCCGCAGCACCTGCCTACAATCATAATATGGACGAACTGGCTGCCGAATTTGTTCGCCGTTGGTATGAGTTCTACCAGGAACGTCCCGGTCAGGGTACCAAGGTTTGTTCGGGAGGTGTGAAGATAGTCTTCTCTGAGTCGCAGACCCATGCCCGTGGTTCGGTCAACTACCGTACCAGTGGAGTGGTGGATGCCATGCGCATTCCGAAGGATGCCTTCTATGTGCATCAGGTCATGTGGGATGGATGGGTAGACGACCTCAAGCCACGTACTCACATCGTGGGACACTGGAACTATAAGGACGGCGAGGTGCTGCCTAAGATTTATGTCGCATCCAATGGTGACAGCGTCCGCCTGTCGGTGAATGGAAAGGAAATCAACCAGGAGGTGAAATACCAGCACAGCGATCGCTTCCTCTGGACATTCGATAACGTGAAGTATGCTGCAGGTACCATCTTGGCTGAGAGTTATACTCGTCAGTCCAACGGCACCTATCGCAAAACGTCCGAGCATAGCATCGTGACTACGGGCGAGCCAGACCACCTGAAAATTACCAAGATAGAGAATCCTGCAGGTTGGAAGGCTGATGGTGCCGACGTGGCGATGATACAGGTGGAGGCTGTAGATAAGCAGGGCCGAAGATGTCCTCTTGCCGACAATGCTATCCGTTATGCCGTTTCGGGCGAAGCCGAGTGGCGTGGTGGTGTCGCTACGGGTAGGGAAGACAACTATGCTGGCGACAAGACCTTGCCTTTGGAGGCTGGTGTGCATCGTGTGTTGCTCCGTTCCACCACTAAGGCTGGCGACGTGAAGCTCACCTTGGAGGCAGACGGTTTGCCTACCGCACAAGTAGCTTTGCGTACACAGTCTGTCGATGGTAGTGAGGGCAATGCGCTTACTGGCAAGAAGGGCGAGGGCCTCTCCACTTATTTCCCTTCCGATGGATTGGAGTGTGACTTGACCAAGGGCGAGACGCCAACGACTCCTTCTTTCGTACCTACCTATCGCAATGTAGAGGTGGTATCTGCCACAGCAGGATCGAATGTGGCGAAGGCAAAGGATAGTTATGACGAGTGCGAGGCTACCACTTGGACAAGCAGCAGCAAACTGGAGGATGCTTGGATAACTTATACTTTGGCAGAAGATACCCCACTGAGCGAAATCTGTCTGAAGATGGGTGCATTCCGCAGCAAGGCTTATCCTATTGAGATTTATGCTGGCGATGTGTTGGTATGGCGTGGCTATACTCCTAAGTCGCTCGGCTATGTGCGCTTGCCTTTGCAGAAGAAGGGCGTGAAGGCTAAGGCTTATACCATCAAACTCGTAGGTAGTACCGACGATGGTGATGCGTTCAGTGGTGTGAAGGAGATGGATAAGCGCAATGACGAGAAGAAGGTAGCCGGTGGCACCACTCTCCGAATCATCGAGGCAGAGTTCTTGGCTCCGGCAAAGTAATCGAATGTTAACCTGCATAGGAAGGCAAATGCAGAGGCTAATCCCTCTAGGCATTTGCCTTTATTTGATTTCCGAAAGTGGCTGGTGGTGACGAATTTAGTATCGGGAAGGGCATCGCTTGCAAAAAACTTATGATTTATTTGTGTATTTCAAGGGATAGTCGTATCTTTGCATAAGAAAGACAAAAGTTAAAAGAAAGAGATTATGGCTTCAAAGAGATATCCCTTGGGAATACAGACCTTCTCCGAAATCGTGAAGGGAAATTACTTCTATGCAGATAAGACGGCAATCGTCTATCAGTTGGCTCACTATGCCAAGTTTCATTTCCTGAGTCGCCCCCGGCGATTCGGAAAGTCCTTGTTCGTTTCTACGCTCCAAGCTTATTTCGAGGGTAAGAAAGAACTATTCAAGGGGCTTGCCATCGAGAAGCTGGAGACGGAGTGGACGGCCTATCCCGTCATCCACTTGGACTTGAGCTGTGGCAAGTACTATAGTTTGGAGAATGCTAAAATCATATTAAATGATATTCTTGAATTTGAGGAAAAGAAATATGGGATAACTGGCTCCGAAGAAAAGCGTGAAGGTTTTGGTGCACGTCTCAAGAACATCCTCTTGGCTGCCACTGCTCAAACTGGCAAGCAGGCAGTCGTACTCATCGACGAATATGATGCGCCTATGCACGACTCCGTTAGCGACGAGGACTTACAGAATACCATCCGCAACATGATGCGAGATTTCTTCAGCCCCTTGAAACAGCAAGAGGGAAATCTGCGCTTTGTCTTCATCACGGGCATCTCCAAGTTTAGCCAGCTCAGCATCTTTAGCGAGCTGAACAATCTGAAGATTCTCACCCTGAAGGATGAGTATAGCAGTTGCTGTGGTATCACCAAGAGCGAGTTGACGCAATATTTCCGCGAAGGTATTGAGGAGATGGCGGAGCACAATGGACTTACCTATGAGGAAACCTTGGAGCAACTCAAACAGCATTATGACGGCTATCATTTCAGCATCAACAGCGAGGACATCTTCAACCCCTACAGCATCATCAATGCCCTGGACGACAAGGAATTTAATAGCTATTGGTTTACCTCTGGCACGCCAACGTTCTTGATAGAACTGATACAGCAGAAGAACTTGGATATGATAGAATTGGATGATTTGTGGATTAATGATGATCGCTTTGATACTCCTACGGAAAGGCTGACAGATCCCATACCTGTCCTTTTCCAAAGCGGCTATCTTACCATCAAAGGTTATGAGAGAAAAGGCAAGTTGTATCATCTCTGTTTCCCCAATCTAGAGGTAAGACAAGGCTTCTCGAAAAGCCTCGTCAGATATTATACTTCCCAAGACATGAACCGATATGATGCCATCGTGTATGCTTATTCCAAGAATGTGCTCATCCATGATGACATGGAAGCCTTCATGCCCCATCTGAAAGCATTCTATGATAAGTTCCCATATACCATTATCAATAACAATGAGCGTCATTACCAAGCCGTAATGTTCACCATCTTCACAATGCTAGGCGAAGATGTGAAGGTGGAGCATGCTACATCGGATGGTAGAATAGACCTCTTGCTCAAGACAGAGAATAGCATCTACATCTTCGAGTTGAAATACAAAAAGTCTGCCGATGCCGCCATGGCGCAAATCAATGACAAGGACTATGCCAAGGCTTTTGCCGATGACAAGCGTAAGGTGGTGAAGGTCGGCATCAACTTCTCCGAAGACCAGAGAACTCTTGAAGATTGGGTTGTCAAGAACAAAAATACCTAAAAACGTACAATAAGCAGATAGGGAGTTTGTGTTTGTTAGTATCTTTGTGCCATAAATAAACTAAGCAACAATTATATATTTATGGTAACAATCAAGAAGAAAACATTACCTTTTGCGGCGTTGACCTTATTCTGTGTGTTTGCTGCAGTCTCGGTCGAGGCTCGCGAGAAGAAAAGCTTGAATCTCGGATGGAAATATCAGTCGGGTATCGTGGAGAATGCCCAGGCTGTGGGTTTCAATGACAAGGTTTGGCAAGCAGTCAATCTGCCTCATGATGCCCAGGTGGTAGGTCCTTTCGTCAAGAAGGGGCAGA
>CAVKLF010000032.1:0-21530 GCA_963657075.1 bacterium
ATATATAATATATAACTAATTAATTATTAATAAGTTATAAGTATATAGAAGGAGAGGGCTGAAAATGGGGGTACTTATTTTTTAACTGAGACACTGAGACATTGAGACATTTCCGCCTTTCCCCAGACGGGATTCTCAAGCCTATTTGTACTTTCCGCTGTCTGTCTTTTTGCTTTCGGAAGCGAGTAATCCACTTTTCTCCCCAAGGCTTTTTCCTGAGGATTTTCAACCGGCCTTTTCCCACGAAGCTTTCCTGCGGATACTATTCCGCAGTCAAAGATTTACAGCGCAAAAAACGTGCCAGAATTTTATTTAGAGGTGCCCCTTGCTGGCACAAGTTACGTTTTGGAAAGTAAAATGATGATATGGGTGACGAAATGATGGTGGATGTAGTTGTTTCTTGTTGACATATGTCAAGAAATACGGCTTAAACTTCATTTTGTCGATATTTTATTTGTCAGGAAGGCGAAAAGTCCGTATCTTTGCAGCGTCTTAAGAGAAAAAGACTAAGGATAATGTTTAACAGGGCGTCGCTCGACACGGTGGCAGCCCACAAAGAAAAGAAAGGTAAAAAGATTATGAAGAAGATTATGGTAATGGTAGTAGCTTTGTTTGCCATGGCAACAACTACGTTTGCAGCAGACGAGAATGCGAGTGCAACCAATGCAACAGCAGCTTACAATATGAATGTAAGCATAGGCAGCTTGGCAGATGCTTTGTCACTCAACATAGATCAGGCAGAGGCTGTTGCCGATGTGCACAAAAACTTTACGGCAGACATGATGAACGCTGCGTCTGCCTCTGTAGAGGAACGTCGTGAGTTGATAAACAAGGCTGTCATCAAGGATCTCAAGTACATGCATGGTATCCTCGATAACAATCAATATCGCAAGTATGTGATGCTTCTCAACGTGACACTCACTAATCGTGGTTTGAAGTAATAAGGACGAAATGTCCTTCAAGGAATTCATATATAAGAGAGAGATTTTAAGACTGCAAGTGCTCCAGTTTCTGGTTGGACTTGCAGTCTTTTTTATCCAACTAATTACATTATAAGCGACATTATGATAAATAGTAATAATAGATTCAAATACTGCCCCTTCTCGCATCTGAAAATCTTCCGATGTGAGAAAGACTGTTTAATGCGTTTAGGAAAAAGCTATAAGACTAAAAAAGTTGTTAAAACAACCTACTTTGCTTAAACCTTATACGAAGAAAACTATCTAATTTTCGTAATTTGCAACTTTAGGGTTTTCCATTGCGTCTAATTATAAATTCGCAAGAATTTTCTGCTGGGCTGTCTCTGCTGGCTGAAATTCGACAAAAATGAACCCTATTTGATAATGTTTGCAATACATCAACTGAAAATGAAGAAAAATGAAAATTTGCTCTCTAGCAACAAGACAAAAGTAAAACATCAAATTAAGAGTATGAACGCAAGTTTAAGAATGACATGCGCAGCCTGCTTCCTGGCCGCGCTGCCTCTGTCCACGCAAGCCAAGCAATGGTCGCTCAAAGATTGTATCGACTATGCCATGGCGCACAACATCTCTATCCAGAAGACGCAACTTACCAAGGCTAGCGCACAGGAAGACTACCTGCAGTCGAAATCGGCTCTGTTGCCTTCGCTAACTGCGCAAACCAGTCAGAGTGTGAATTATACGCCTTGGGTGGCTAGCGGTATCAGTAGCGACGGATTCACCAGAGCAAGCATTGACAAGGTGTACTACAATGGCACTTATAGTGTGGCTGGAAACTACACCATCTGGAATGGCAACAAAAACCGCAACCAAGTGAAACTCAATAAGCTGACCGCCGAGGCGGCAGCCTTAGACTCTGCTACACAGGCGGTGCAGTTACAGGAACAGATTGCCCAACTCTATGTACAGATACTCTATAGTACCGAGGCTATACAGGTAAATAAAGAGAGCTTGGAGTCTAGTAAGAGCAATGAGGAACGTGGTAAGGAAATGGTAAAGATTGGCAAGATGAGTCAGGCAGACTTAGCGCAACTAACGGCGCAAGTGGCTCAGGACCAGTATAATGTAGTACAGGCGGAGAATAACGTGAAGGACTACAAACGCCAACTCAAGGCATTGCTGCAAATCACATCGGAGGAAGAATTCGAGGTCGCCTTCCCTACCACTACCGACCAAATGGCGTTGGCCCCTGTCCCATCACTTTCTGGCATCTATGAGGCTGCACTGGAGAATAGGCCTGAGTTCAAGGGATACCAGAACCAATTGGCACAGAATGAGTTGAATATCAAGATTGCAAAGGCGGGCAAGTTGCCTACCATCAGTGCCAATGCAGGCGTTAGCACTAGTTCTACTTCCATGAATTCAACAGCCTGGGGAAGTCAGTTGAAGCAAAACTTTAATGCAGGTGGCGGTATCAGTGTGAGTGTGCCTCTTTTCGACAACCGACAGACCAAGACTGCCGTCAACAAGGCAGAGATTCAACGACAGAGCATCCTTCTTGACGTGAAAAACGAGCAGACTAAGCTCTACTCTACTATCGAAAACTATTGGTTGCAGGCCAATAGTAACCAAAGCCAATTCAAGGCTGCTAAGGTAAGTTCGGAGAGTGCGCAGACTAGCTATGACTTGCTGAGTGAGCAATTCAAACTAGGGTTGAAGAATATAGTTGAGCTTCGTACAGGAAAGGATAACCTATTGAAAGCTAAGCAAAACGAGTTGCAAGCGAAGTATCTCACCATTCTCAATATAGACATGCTCAAATTTTACAAGGATGGGAAAATATAAGATGAGAAAATAAAAGGGTATTGCAAATATTATTATAATAGGAAATATATATGAAAAAGGTAAAAGTCAGCAAAATTTGGATAGCTGTCATCGTAGTGGTCGTTATAGCCGTGGCGGCTTGGTTACTCTCTGGTGGCAAGCAGAAAGAAGAAATCAACTTCAAGGAAGAAGCTGTATCGCTACAGACTCTTCAAAACAGTGTAACAGCCACTGGTACCATCGAGGCAGTAACATCGGTAACTGTAGGTACACAGGTAAGTGGTATCGTGAACAAACTCTATGTTGATTATAACTCGCAAGTAAAGAAGGGACAAGTCATCGCCGAACTTGACAAGACCAACTTGCTGAGCGAATTAAACACAGCCAAGGCAAATCTGGAGAGTGCGCAGAGTAGTCTCAACTACCAGAGTGCCAACTTAAACCGCTATCAGACACTGTACAAGAAAGGTCTCGTTGCGGCTGATGATTACGAAAATGCTCTCCTCACCTATCGCCAGGCAAAGGAACAAGTGGCTACCGCTAAGGAGAGTGTACAGAAGGCACAGACCAACCTGGGTTACGCCACTATCACTTCACCCATCGATGGAACCGTTATCTCCAAGAGCGTAGAGGAAGGTCAGACTGTGGCTGCTAGTTTTAGCACACCTGAGTTGTTTTCTATCGCTAAGGATTTGACAAACATGCAAGTTGTAGCTGATGTTGACGAAGCTGATATAGGTGGTGTTAAGGAAGGAAATCGTGTAACCTTCACCGTAGATGCTTACCCTGATGATACTTTTGAAGGTACCGTGAAGCAGGTACGATTAGAGGCTACCACTACCAACAACGTTGTAACCTACGAGGTAGTAATCTCTGCCCCTAATGCAGATCTCAAGTTGAAACCTGGTCTTACCGCCAATGTTACCATCATGACACAAGAGCGCACGGGTGTATTGGCAGTAGCCAACAAGGCACTTCGTTTTACTCCTACCAAGGAGACTGTGGGCAAGGATATCAAGATAGTAGACTGCAAGGGCAAGAACAAGATTTGGACATTTGCTAACAAGACCCTTACCGCTCACTCAGTAACCATTGGACAGAGCGACGGTGTGCACACTGAGATTACCAAAGGTTTGAAGCAAGGACAGAAAATCGTGACCGAAATCATCGTCAATCAAGCAGAGGAGGAAGAGGACGATACCCAGCAGAGTCAAGGCTTGATAAGTGGTCCTGGTCCAAAAGGAAAGAAGAAATAAAAAATAATTTCGAATATGACAGAAAGCAACAATAAGCAATCCAACGAGGGTAAGAAAGTCGTCATCGAATTAGACAATGTGCGTCGAGACTTTCTGGTGGGCGATGAGACCGTCCACGCCCTCAAGGGGGTGAGCTTCAAGATATATGAGGGCGAATTCGTCACCATTATGGGTAAGTCTGGCTCTGGCAAGAGTACGCTGCTCAACCAGCTCGGTTGCCTGGATACGCCGTCTAGCGGTGAGTATTACCTCGATGGCGTCAGCGTGCGCACGATGAGTCGTTCGGAACGTGCCATTCTGCGCAATCGCAAGATAGGTTTCATCTTCCAAAACTACAACCTTCTGCCAAAGACCACCAGTGTGGAGAACGTAGAACTGCCATTGATGTACAATCCATCAGTGGGAGCCGAAGAACGCAAGCAGAGAGCCATCGAGTCACTGGAGGCTGTGGGATTGGGCGAACGCCTCTATCACAAGAGCAACCAGATGTCGGGAGGCCAGATGCAGCGTGTTGCGATAGCTAGAGCTTTGGTCAACAACCCTGCCGTTATCCTCGCCGATGAGGCTACGGGTAATCTGGACACTCGAACAAGTTTCGAAATTCTTGTGCTCTTCCAAAAGCTTTATGCCCAGGGCAGAACTATCATCTTCGTAACCCACAACCCCGATATTGCCAACTATTCGAGCCGTAACATCGAACTGCGTGATGGTCACATCATCAGCGACAGCTACAATGACCATATACTTTCGGCTGCCGAAGGATTGGCTGCATTGCCTGCGAATACGGACGAATAAGCAGAGTGAAGCACGAAGATTGAGCAACGAAGAATTCAACCCCCAACATGTAACATTCAATATTCAATCAGATGAATTACCAAAATCTTTTCAAGATAGCCCTTCGAGCGATAGCAGCCAATAAGATGCGTTCGTTCCTTACTGCCCTCGGCATCATCATCGGTATCGCTGCCGTTATTACGATGCTTGCCATCGGACAAGGAAGTAAGGCAAGCATCAAGGCCAACATTGCAGAGATGGGAAGTAATATGATTATGATTTCGCCAGGTGCAGACATGCGAGGCGGTGTAAGGCAGGATGCTTCCTCGATGGAGACACTGAAACAGACCGACTACCAGAGCATCAAGGACGAGTGCAATTATATCTCAGCCATCTCGCCTACCGTAAACAGTAGCGGTCAGTGGATTTATGGCAACAACAATACTCAGAGTAGCATCTATGGTGTAAACCAAGACTACCTCACTATCCGACAACTTAAGGTGGCCGACGGTGAAATGTTTACAGACACCGACATCAAGGCGGCATCAAAGGTTTGTATACTAGGACAGACCGTGGTAGACTATCTGTTCCCTGATGGTAGTGACCCTATCGGTAAAGTGGTGCGATTCAATAGCATCCCATTCCGTGTAATCGGAGTACTCCAGAAAAAAGGCTACAATTCGATGGGAATGGACCAAGATGACCTTGTGCTTGCTCCTTATACCACTGTGATGAAACGTATTATGGCCCAAACTTATTTGGGCGGTATCGTCTGCTCGGCGATAACAGAAGAGGCTTCGCAGCCAGCCCAAAATCAAATCTCAGAAATCTTACGCCGCAACCATAAACTGAAGGATGCCACAGAGACTACTGAGGCAGACGATGACGACTTCAACATCCGCTCCCAGGAGGAGATTTCGAGCATGATGAATTCTACCATGTCTACCATTACCATCTTGCTGGGTAGTGTGGCAGGTATCTCATTGCTTGTTGGCGGTATCGGAATCATGAACATCATGTACGTATCTGTTACAGAGCGAACCCGAGAAATCGGTCTGCGTATGAGCGTGGGTGCACGAGGTATCGATATCTTGAACCAGTTCTTGATAGAGGCTATCCTACTCTCCGTGACAGGTGGCGTCATCGGTGTAATCTTGGGCGTAAGTCTCAGTCTTGGGCTCAACACTTTCCTGCACATAGCTACGCAGATAGAGCCGTGGAGTATCATCATGAGCTTTGCGGTATGTACCTTCACAGGTGTGTTCTTCGGATGGTATCCAGCCAAGAAGGCAGCAAGGCTAGACCCAATCGAGGCTATCCGTTACGAATAAAAAATAGTTTTTATTTGGTTAATACAAAATAAAGTTGTACTTTTGCGCAAGCAGAGGTGCAACTTTTTTTGCTTGATACGACAAAGCTAGCCTCATCATCATAAAATGACTTCATATAAAAGGTAATAACGAATTATAATATAGGAAATTATGAAATTCATCGGAATTATTCCAGCAAGATACGCTTCTACGCGTTTCCCTGGCAAGCCATTGGCGCAGCTCGGTGGCAAGCCAGTAATCCAGCATGTATACGAGAAAGTGGCAGCCGTACTTGAGGCAGCCTATGTGGCTACCGACGACGATCGTATCTACGATGCTGTTAAGTCGTTCGGAGGCAACGTGGTAATGACCCGTACAGACCATAAGAGCGGTACCGACCGCATCGAGGAGGCGATAGAGAAAATCGGTGGCGTCTGGGATGTCATCGTTAATGTTCAGGGTGACGAGCCTTTTGTGGCAAAGAGCCAGCTCGACACCATCTGCCATTGTTTCGATGATCCTACAACACAAATAGCTACTCTCGGCAAAGCTTTTACCTCGATGGAGGCTGTGGAGAATCCCAATAGTCCGAAGATAGCAGTGAGCAATCAAGGCTTTGCTCTCTACTTTTCTCGTAGTGTTATCCCTTACGTCAGAGGCAAGGAACGCAAGGACTGGCTCCAAAGCTTTCCATACCTTAAGCATCTAGGCATCTACGCCTATCGTAAGGAGGTGCTGAGGGAGGTGACCCAATTGCCACAGAGTAGTCTTGAGATAGCAGAGAGTTTGGAGCAACTTCGCTGGCTGCAGAATGGATACAAAATAAAAGTTGGAATCACAGATGTGGAGACTGTGGGTATCGATACACCCGAAGACTTGCAAAAAGCTGAGGAATTTCTCAAGAGTCAACAGACCAAATAAAGCAAGGGCATGGCAAAGATCTTCTTATCAGCGATAGAGCGAAAGGTTGCGAAATACATCTCGCAGCAGGGGCTTCTAGAGAAAGAGGGGAAATACATTGTAGCCCTGTCTGGCGGTGCTGACAGCGTGGCATTGCTAACTATACTCTCCGCTTTAGGCAAGAATATAAGTGCGGCTCATTGTAACTTTCGTCTCCGTGCAGAGGAGTCTGACCGAGACGAGCAGTTTTGCGTGGCTCTCTGTCAACGTCTTGGCATTCATTTGCATCGCATCCACTTCGATACCCTCGCCTATGCCCAGCAGCACAAAGTGAGTATCGAGATGGCGGCAAGAGACTTGCGTTATCGCTACTTTGCCCAACTGGCCCAAGATATAGATGCAGCCGGTATCTGCGTAGCTCATCATCGTGACGACAATGTAGAAACCTTATTGCTCAATCTCTTGCGGGGCTCTGGCATTGACGGACTTGCAGCCATCGCCCCCAAAAACAACAATGTCTTGCGCCCCTTGCTCTGCCTCAGTCGGCAAGAAATCCTCAACTACCTACGAGACAAAGGCCAAGATTATGTGACAGACTCGTCCAATCTCGAAGACGATGCCTTGCGCAATAAGATACGCCATCATCTTGTTCCCCTACTCCAGCAACTCAACCCAGCCGCTAGCGAAAATATAGCACAAACAGTAAAATATTTGCGTCAAGGCAAACTCATGCTCGAAAGCATGATGCAGACAGAACCTTATGCCGGGCTTTCTGCAGTCGACCCACTTAGTAATGTTGTACGAATAGACCGACGGAAGGTAGAAAGTGCCGCCAGTGCTGAATACGTGCTGCACCATGAACTGGGAAAATATGGTTTCCACGGTGACGTAATAGATCAAATATGCCAAGCGATGGCTCATAGAAAAGCGGAGAAAAGCGAAGACTTCGGTGTGGGGAAAGTATGGAAAAGCAATGATTATATGGTTGCCATCGACCGCAATTACTTGCTTGTTGCTCCACTCCATGCCATGGAAGCTTTGCAGAATGAGCAAGAATACCATTTTCCGGAGGAAGGAAACTATACGCTGGCTATGGCTAAAATAAGAATTAAGAGTTATCCTCGCACCATAGACTTCTCACCGAGTAAGGACACGCAGCGTATCACGATAGATGCCGCCAAGGTAGTATTCCCTCTCACTTATCGTCTTGCAAGGAAAGGCGATAGGTTTTCCCCTTTCGGCATGAATGGCAGTAAACTTGTAAGCGACTATCTTACAGACCGTAAGCGGGATTACTTTCAGAAAAAGTTGCAGCATGTTTTGGTCGATGGAAGTGGCGAAATACTCTGGCTCATAGGTGAAAGAACCTCAGAGAAGTTTAAAACGGAAGAATGTACACAGACGATACTGGAAATCAACATCGAAAAGCTAGATTGATTTTAGAACTCTCAGACTCTAGAAAAGCTGAGACCGATTAGAATAGAGAAAGGAAACAGAAAATGACAGACAACTCTGGAACGCCAGTCAAGACGCATCGTATTCTGAAATGGATAGGTGTGATTATACTTCTCTTTGCGGCATTGGGTACATGGCTGTACATCAGTCTGCACCCATCGCGCAAGCACGTGGATGCAAGCAAGGCGCAAATCGAGGCCTGTAGCTATTACGCCATCCTGCAAGAGGGCAAAGAGGTGTTTCGTTTTGATACAGACACTGTGACGCTTGCTGCCAACTTCATCGACCGTTGGACTCTTTGGCCATCATGCAAAGGACAGCTTGTAGCTGCCTACAATGTTTCGCTTGATAAGAACAAGTATCTTGGAATGCAGGTAGATAGCGTCTTTAAGCAAAAGCTGGAATTCATCGATTCGCTTTATACGGATAGCCATTGGAAAGTAAGCGAACTCACCTACTACGTTCTCTCGCATAGTCCGCAAGATTTGGACTACAATCGAATCTGTGCCTATGCTGCGCAGGAAAAACAATTGAATGCTGCATCGAAGAAGTTACTAGACTCGCTTCATCTGGTGAAAAAGGAAAGTGATTCATTGCGCCATATCGGCAAGGGGCACATGCAACTCGTTCATCGGGTTGCCTTTCGAGCCTTCTATCGCGACAAGGCTGGCAAGACTGTGAGCGAACCTTGCAAGTTGATGGGTAAATTAAAAGAATACAATACAGAGGGAGCATATTGCTTTCAACTTACCTCGGAGACCACGCCAGATGGCGTTCGTCCTATATATCCACAGCTTGCCGCTTCGCTCGCCATCATACATAGCAATACGCTACACAGCTACATAGACTTTGACTTGCGCCCCGACTCTCTAGGCTATTACAAGGGTGCTACCGACAGTCTGAGTCGACCTAATGGGCATGGCATTTGGCAAGGCTATGACGGCGACCACTATGAAGGCGGATGGAAAGACGGACAGCGCGAGGGCTGGGGATTCAGTATCTCATCTACGAAACCACTGCGTGTAGGCGAATGGAAAGGCGACCGATACAAGGGAGAACGCTTGGTATACAGCTCTGAGCGCATCTATGGCATCGACATTTCCAAGTACCAACACGAAGAGGACAAGATAGTAAAGCAGACCAAATGGGTGAAGCGAGGCAAACGCCGCAAGAAGGTGACGGTAAATAAGCTCATCAAGCATCGTTACACCATCGACTGGAACCGACTGCGCATTAGTCACATGGGCAGTATCAGCAGAAAGACCATCTCTGGTACCATCGACTTCCCTATCCAATACATCTACATCAAAAGCACCGAAGGCTCATCGCTTCTCAATCCATATTACAAGACCGACTATCGTGCAGCCAAGGCTCATGGATACAAAGTGGGCACCTACCACTTCTTCAGTACCCTTACACCACCAGTACAACAGGCTAATTACTTTCTAAAGCATAGCTGCATACAGCGAGGTGACTTTCCGCCAGTGCTTGACGTAGAGCCAACTCCTAGCCAAATCAAGAAGATGGGCGGCACGAGTGTACTCTTTGCCCGTATAAGGTCTTGGCTCAAGGCTGTAGAACATGCTACAGGTACAAAACCTATACTTTACATTAGTCAAGCATTTGTAAACCGCTATCTGCCAGCAGCTCCAGACATCAAGCGCAACTATCAGGTTTGGATTGCCAGATATGGAGAATACAAGCCGGATGTTCACCTAGTATACTGGCAGTTGTGTCCAGACGGTAGAGTAACTGGCATTCATGGCAAAGTAGACATCAATGTGTTCAATGGCTACCAAGAAGCGTTCTCTAAATTCTCTCAAAATGAGACCATAAGATAAAATATGAGAAAACAAAGACTTTTTTGCTAATCTTTGTTAACAAAAATAACAATTTGGCTTGTTTCACGTTATCTTTGTAAAGTTTGAAAACTAAGAGAGGATTTTGATATGAGACAACTGAAGATTCAGAAGAGCATAACCAATCGCAATAGCGAGGCACTTGACAAATACTTGGTGGAGATAGGTCGTGCCCCTATGATCTCTATAGAGGAAGAGATAGAACTGGCACAAGTAATACGCAAGGGCGGCCGGGCTGGCGAACGTGCAAAAAACAAGTTGGTGGAAGCCAATTTGCGATTTGTCGTATCTGTTGCCAAGCAGTATCAGCATCAGGGACTTACGCTTACAGACTTGATAGATGAAGGAAATATTGGTCTCATCAAGGCGGCCGAGAGATTTGATGAGACACGTGGATTCAAGTTTATCTCATACGCAGTATGGTGGATAAGGCAAAGCATCTTGCAGGCTATCGCCGAGCAGAGCCGTATCGTGCGCCTGCCCCTCAACCAAGTGGGTTCGCTCAATAAGGTGAATCAGGAAATCAGCAAGTTTGAGCAAGAGTATCAGCGTCGCCCTAGTGTGGAAGAACTGTCAGCACGTACAGGTGTCGATGAGGAGAAAATTACGCAGAGCATGATGGCAAGCGGTCACCATGTAAGCATTGATGCTCCCTTTGGCGATGACGATGACAATTCGATGGTAGACGTAATGGCCAGTGGCGATGATAGTCGTACCGACAAGCGTGTGGACCATGAGAGCATGGCTCAGGAGCTGATGCAAGTTTTAGAAAAGTGCCTTAAGGATAGGGAGCGCAAGATAGTATGTGCTTGCTTTGGAATCGGTGAGCCAGAGAGAGGTCTAGAGGAAATTGGAGACAAGATGGGGCTTACTAGAGAACGCGTGCGCCAAATCAGGGAGAAGAGTATCAATAAGCTGAAAGAGTCAGGACAAATTAAAATACTCATGAAGTATTTAGGGTAAATCCCAAATATTCTCACTCAAAAGTTTGGGTATTTCAACGGAATTATATAACTTTGCAATCGGATGTGGCAAAAAAAATGCCGTATCCGATTTTTTATGTTATGAAGAGACTCCAGCTGATATTCGCCGCCACTCTCTCGCTTTGCCTCCTAGCAATGTCGGCAAATGCCAAGAGAACATCATCGAGAAGGGCACTTGCCGACTCGGTGATAAATCTTGTCTTCGGCTATGCGCAGACGGTGGATACCACGGGAAGGGGCAGCAAGGCAACCTATGCCTATACTAAGTTTCAGATGCGTACCAACAAGCGCAATGCTACTCTCATGCTCGTGCCTACCATGTATGCCGTAGCGCATGGAGGCGGTCGTAAGTTTATCAGCGAATATTACAGTAAGGTGCAGGTGGATAAGGAAGGAAAACCAGTCTTCCGACGCCTGCTCAACGTGAGCACCATCCCTAGCCATCGTAATACGATGACAGCTGTGCTTCGCTACATGGTCCCCGACATTTATGGTGAGACCCTCTTCCAAGAGAATATCCTCTCCCCCTTTCATCGCACTAACCGCCGATATTATAATTATTCTGTCACGCTCCTACCCTTTGGCTTGGCGCAAGTCTATGCGTATCCTCGCATCAAGAATACGCAGACGGTGGCGACACGTGCCATCGTAAGTGTTCAGACAGGACAAGTAAAACTCGTTGACTTCGAGGGTGAATACGATATGACACAGTTTTATATCTCCATCATGATGGGGAAGGAAGGCTTCAGTTCGCTTAGACCCGAAAAATGTGACATGAGAGCCAACTTTAGGTTTATGTGTAACAAGATTTCGGGCATGTATACCTCTTATTATAACTTGCAGGGAGTCCTGTCCGATTCGCTCAATAATGTGGCAGATACAGCCTTGATGGCGAAGGTGCGCCCCATCAAGCTCAACTCCGAGGAAATGTCAATGTATTCACAGTACTGGAAACTGTTGGAAGCCAAGAGAATGCAGGACTCAGTCTCTTCGTCCAGAAAGAATAACTTTGTAAAGGATGTGCTTTGGGATGTCGTTGGTGACAATCTGCTCAACCGCATACAGCATGGATTCGGTAAGCAACGGCAAGGTTATTTTCGTATCAGTCCTATTTTCAATCCTCTTTATATGGGATATTCAGGAACGAAAGGATTGGTGTACAAGTTTGACCTACGCTCCCAATATACTTTCGATGAAAACTACCAAGTCGGTATTCAATTCAAGGGCGGTTACAGCATGAAGCAGCATCGTTTCTACCTAAATGTTCCTGTCAGTTTCACATACAGTGCAAGGCACGAAGGATACTTGCAGATAGTTTTCGGTAACGGCAACCGCATTAACACTAACCGCATCGCAAGGCGTATGCTAGGCATCGTAGAGCCAAAAGACAGCGTCGGTGATTTTTCGCAAGGAGAAATACCAGACATAGCTCCCGAAAAGAAAGCAAGTTTAACGGAGTTCAAGGACAACTATCTGCGTATTATCAATCATTGGCGATTCAATCCTAAGTGGGCGATCGAGATAGGATTTGTTTCACACAACCGTATAGCTGTGAAGCCCGAGTTTTACAAGAACTTCGGCTATCCTGACACATACACGTCTACGGCTCCAGCCATCGGCATAGAGTGGCGTCCATGGGCAGAGCATGGGCCTGTCTATAAGTTAGATTACGAGCGTGGCTTCAAGCATCTCTTTGGAGGAAATATCAGCTACGAGCGGGTGGAATTTGATATTCAAAACATCTATAAGCTCTCACGTCGTCGTTCCGTATCGCTGCGTCTAGGTACAGGATTTTATACTCGAAAGGGCGACCATTGGGACTTCGTAGATTATACTAATTTCCATGACAACAATATCCCCGGTGGATGGAACGATGACTGGACGGGCGAGTTTGAGATGCTCTCCTCCCAATGGTATAATGCCAGCGACTACTATGTACGCGGCAATTTCACCTATGAAGCTCCTATGTTGATGGCAGCCTGGTTGCCTTGGGTAGGCAGGTATATCGAGAAAGAACGTCTCTATGTGAGTGGACTTGCCGTCAAGCGTTTGCACCCTTATACGGAATGGGGCTATGGAGTAACCACACGTCTTATGACGCTCGGTGTGTTTGCCGCCTTTCATAATGCCGAGTTTAACGGCATCGGCTGTCGCTTTGGCTTCGAATTGTTTCGCAACTGGTAAGTTCATTCTTGACAATTCACTCTTTAGTATAGACAATCATAACTTATAGACAATCATAACTTCAATAAAATATGGCACAACAATCCCTTCATCCCCAGCTTACCGTCTACAAAGCGAGTGCTGGTTCTGGCAAGACTTTTACTCTGGCGAGGGAATACATGACCCTCGTCATCGCCAATCCGATGGCATACCGTACCATTCTCGCTGTCACCTTTACCAACAAGGCTACAGAAGAGATGAAGCTTCGCATCCTTGGGCAGCTCTATGGCATTTCGCAGGGGCTTGAAAAATCTCAAGACTATCTTGTCCAGATAGCTACAGCTTTACCCCACCTCTCCGTAGAGCAAATCAAGCAAAATGCAGCCAAGGCTCTACAACTGCTTATCCATAACTACAACTATTTCCGTGTACAGACCATCGATACGTTTTTCCAGAGTGTGCTGCGCAATCTAGCCCGCGAACTAGATCTTACAGCCAATTTACGTATAGGATTAAATGACCTCCAGGTGGAACAGCAGGCTGTGGATGAACTTATCGAAAGTCTGGAAGGCACAGAAAAATTGCTTTTCTGGATTATGGATTACATCAGGGAGAATATTGATGAAGACAAGGGGTGGAACATCATCGGACAAGTGAAGCAATTCGGTGAAAATATCTTTCGCGACTACTACAAGGCTCATGCCGATGAACTCTCCAAGTGTATGGAGGACGAGAAGTTCTTCGAAGAGTTCAAGACGAAGATGAGGGAGATGAAAGCCAAAGCAAAGGAACAACTGAGCGAGATAGCCTCCACCTTCTTTGATGCCATGCAGGAGAATGGATACGTAGCTGAAGACCTATCGAGAGGAACGTCTGGCATATGGGGGTACTTCAATAAGTTAAAAAAAGGAACATACGAAGACGACGAACTTTGCAATGCCACTTTCGCTAAATGCATGGACAGCCCGGACAACTGGGTGCGCAAGGCTGATGCCAAGGCCAAAAATGAACTATATTGCTGTGTAAGAGACATCCTCTACCCTATCCTACAGTTCTCTGAAAAGAACCGTCCCAAGCTGGTGCGTATATACAAGAGTGCATCGCTCACGATGAAGCATCTCAATCAGTTGCGCCTGCTCAGTAGTATTGACAAGAAGGTACGACTGATGAATGCGGATGCCAATCGATTCTTGCTCAGTGATACCCAGACGCTCTTGCACTCTCTTATACAAGATAGTGACTCGCCTTTTATCTTCGAGAAGATAGGTTCCCAGCTAGACCATGTCATGATAGATGAATTTCAGGACACTAGTACCATACAGTGGAAAAACTTCAAGGTGTTGCTTGAAGAGACGATGAGCCGTGAAGATGCGGGCAATCTCATTGTAGGCGACGTCAAGCAGAGTATTTATCGATGGCGTTCTGGCGACTGGCGACTGCTCAACAATATCGAACAAGAGTTTGCCGGTAGTGGCAAGATTGTTAAGTCTGAGCCTCTGCGCAGCAATTACCGTTCAGACCGGAATGTGATCGATTTCAACAATGCTTTTTTTACAGAAGCAGCCAGCGTCGAATACAACTACTTGAAGGAAGATTCGCCCGAAGAGGCAGAGGAACTGCGCCGTGCCTATAGTGATGTCATTCAGGAAGTGCCACAAAAGAAGACTGCACAGGGCTATGTAGAGGTGAGGCTCCTCACTGAAAGCAATGACGAGGACGGGCAAGATCGCATGCTTCAACTTTGCCTCTCCACGGTCGATGACTTAGTGGCTAGAGGCGCATCTGTCAGTAGCATCGCCATTCTCGTACGAGGCAACAGGACGATACAAAACATCGCCCAATATTTCATGGAGCACTCTCAATATGAGATGGTGTCCGATGAGGCTTTCCGTCTCGATGCCTCGCCTGCCGTCAATACATTGGTGGCAACATTACGCCATCTCGCACACCCTAATGATGCCATAGCTCATGCTACAGTGGCTAGATATGCAGCTACTTACCTGCACGACAAAAATAAAGCTAACTTCTTCAGTGAGCATCGACAGGAACTCTTGGAGGCACCGCTCTTCGAATTGGTGGAACATATATATATGATACTGGAGATGGGCAAAATTCCCGAGATGATGCAGCAGAGTGCCTATGTCTGTGCCTTCTATGACAAGCTCAACGCTTTTCTGACAGATAACAGCAGTGACATCGAAGCTTTTCTGAAGGAATGGGACGAGAATCTCCACGAGAAGAGTATTCATAGTGACGGAGACTGCGGTATCCGCCTGCTCACTATCCATAAGAGCAAGGGGCTGGAGTACGACCATGTTATCATACCCTATTGTGACTGGCAGTTAGAGAAGTTCTGTACCATCTGGTGCACTCCCCAAGAAAAACCTTACAGCCAGTTACCGCTTGTGCCTGTCGATTTTAGTGCCAAGCAGATGAAGCAGAGCATCTATGAGCACGATTACTATCATGAACACCTGCAAAACATGGTAGACAACCTCAATCTGCTCTATGTAGCATTCACACGTGCCAGCCATAATCTCTATGTCTTCGGCAAGATACCATCCAAGAAGTCATCCAGTGCCAAGGCTTCCAAGAGTTCCTCAGGCTCTACCCGCTCGGGCATCATCAAGGCTGTGCTTCCACAAGTAGAGAAAGTGCTGGCAGAGAAAGGCTTGCCTTGCCAACTAAGTGAAGATGAGACCGGGGAAGTCTTCTTTTCCTATGGAGAGCCGGTGATACCAGAGGTAAAGGAGAGAAAAATCAGTCTTAACGTCTTTGAGCAAACTGCCGAGAAGATGCAAGTTACAATACATCACACCGCTAGCCAGCAGACTTTTAAGCAGAGTCTCCAGAGTCGCGACTTTATCGAAGGAGACGAGGAGGAAGAGCAGCAGAAGCATTACATCAAGCTGGGTACCGTGATGCATGCCATCTTCTCTACCATCCACACCCACGAGGATATTGAGGGAGCGCTCAAGAATCTGGAACATAATGGTGTGCTTTACGATGACAACGTGTCGAGGGAAAAGTTGGTCAAGATGATACGTCAGCGTCTGGAGTCGGACAAGGTGAAGGATTGGTTCTCCGACCGTTGGATCCTCTTCAATGAGTGTACCATCCTTCGACGGGTAAACAGCAGTTTGGTGCAGCAACGTCCGGACCGAGTCATGAAAGATGCCCACGAGACGATTGTAGTAGACTTCAAGTTTGGCAAGCCACACGAGGAGTACTTTGACCAAGTGCGCGAATATATGCACCTTCTCAGTGCCATGGGGCATCAAAATGTGAAAGGCTATCTGTGGTATGTATACCCCAATAAGGTAGTGGAAGTGAACTAGTACAATTCATGGAAGTAAAACAATGTAAAACGAAAAGCAAGCGACAGATATGAAATCATTTCTAGAATATGTAGCCGATGATATATTGAGAAAGAATGGCAACGACCTGAGCGATTTGGTGGTGGTCTTTCCTAACAAGCGTGCTGCTCTGTTTCTCAATGAGAGTTTGGTAAAATTGACCGACCAACCCATTTGGGCACCTAAGTACATCACCATCAGCGAGTTGTTTCGTCATCACTCACACCTCAAGGTGGCAGACCCCATTAAGCTGATATGCGACTTACACAAGACGTTTGTGGAGTGTACGGGTATGGAAGAATCCCTCGACCATTTCTATGGATGGGGGCAGCTCTTAGTGAGCGACTTCGACGATGTCGACAAAAATTTGGCTGATGCCAAGCTTCTTTTCTCCAATCTTAGCGACATCCATGAACTGGACGATGTATCTTACCTTACGGAAAGTCAGAAGAAGATGATACAGAAGTTCTTCAGTAATTTTTCTGACGACCACAACTCTGAGCTGAAAAAGCGTTTTTTGCAGCTTTGGAGTCACTTCAATGACATTTACACCTCTTTTAATATGCGTCTTCAGGAGCAAGGGCTTACTTATGAGGGGGCGCTTTACCGAAAGGTGGTGCAGGATGAAAGCGTATGCTTTGAGCACAAGAAGTATCTCTTTGTGGGATTCAATATGATGCAGGCCGTGGAGCTCAAACTAGCAGACCGCCTGCAGAAGGAAGGCAAGGCTTTCTTCTATTGGGACTTCGACCAGTATTATATGGATGGCACCCACGAGGCAGGGCATTATATCCGCCAGTATCTCAAGTACTATCCCAATGAATTGGGTGATGATATTCAAAACGAGATATACAATAACTTCTCTCACCCTCGGAATATAACCTATATATCCGCTCCTACAGAGAATATACAGGGGCGGTACGTCTATGACTGGCTTATGGAAAACAACCGTTATAAGGAAGGTAAGAATGTAGCTATCGTACTGGCCGACGAGAGCCTCCTACAGACAGTTATCAATTCTTTGCCAGATGAGGTAGACGGAAATCTGAATATCACTTTGGGATACCCTTTGCAGCAGACTCCTTTCTTTAGTCTAGTGCTACAGCTCATCCAATTGCAAGGCATCGGACATACACAACATAGCGACACCTATCGCTTGCACTATGTACTCTTAGCTCTGCGCCATCCTTATATGCGCTATATCTCTGAGCGATATGCAGATTTGCTACAGAAACTAGAAGAACAGAAGCAGTTCTATCCATCTCGCGACTACCTATGCATAGACGGAGATGAAGGATTGTGCCTATTGTTCCGCAACTTGGATTCGGCTGCCACTAAGGACGAGTACAATAAGCAACTATTGCGATACCTGCTGGATATACTTCAGCTGATAGGTATGCATAGCAAGGGCTTGGACGATCCTTTCTTCCAAGAGTCGCTTTTCCGCACCTATACTCTGCTTAATCGTCTATACGGGCTTGTGGAGCAGGGTGACCTGCAGGTAGATGTCATTACTTTAGAACGCTTGATACAGCAGATTATCACCACCACAACCATTCCTTTCCATGGAGAGCCTGCCGTGGGCATTCAGATAATGGGAGTGCTGGAGACTCGTAACCTCGACTTCGACCACTTGCTGGTTTTGTCGTGCAATGAAGGCAAACTGCCCAAGGGAGTCAACGACTCGTCGTTTATCCCCTACTCCCTTCGCAAAGCTTACGGACTGACCACCATCGACAACAAGGTGTCTATCTTCGCCTACCATTTCTACAGCATGTTGCAGAGGGCCGGCGACATCACCCTTACGTACAACAATGCAATGGAAGATGGACAAACGGGAGAGATGAGTAGATTTATGCTCCAGATGATGGTGGAAAGTCCCCATAAGATAACGAGACGGATGATGGCCGCTGGTCAGAAACTCCAACGCGTTGAACATACCTGTCGTCCCAAGACGGAAGCAGAAATTCAGGCACTCTTGAATAAGAGGATGTTGACACCTACATTCATCAATACCTACCTGAGATGTCCTATGAGTTTTTACTTCAAGTACATAGAAGGGTTAAGGAAACCTGAAGAAATGGACGAAGACGAAGTGGACAATCGTGTTTTCGGAGATATCTTCCATAGAGCTTCGGAATTGTTTTATTTGTCTTTTGCCCAACCAGAAGACTTGGTCGTGGATGCCTCGGGAAATGCCAAGTTGGTACGTACCTTGCGGATTTCTCCAGAGATGCTGGAGGAGAGTTTGAAAGATAAGCTGAAAGTTGAACGTTTTGTAGACCAAGCGTTTAGAGAAGAACTCTTCAAGATTAGCAGCAATGAACATCTGCCTAAGTACAACGGCCTGCAGCGTATCAATAGGGAAGTTATCGTCTACTATTTGCGACAGCTTATCCATATAGACCGCCGCATGGCACCTTTCTACATCAAGGGGTTGGAGCTCAAGGTTACCACCCAAATCCCTATCATGACCCACCTGGGAGAGCGCCTTGTTACAATAGGCGGGTTCATCGACCGACTCGACGCCGTGGCTGCCAATGGAAATCCTACTGACAATAATTTGGCAGAGCGCATCAGAGTTATCGACTACAAGACAGGACGCGATTCGCAGTCCCATCCTTCGGATATGGATGAAGTGTTTAGCTCGGCTCCCAAGGCACTGAACAAGCATACCGACTATTACCTACAGTCTATGCTCTATTCCATCATCGTAAAAAATGATGCCATGCTAAATGCTGCGCACGAGCCTGTTTCACCCTGTTTGCTGTTCATTCAGAATGCTGGCGCTGAGGCTTATGACCCAACGCTCAAGATGGGTAAGGAGCTGATGATGGACATCAGTGTGTATGAACAGCAATACATGGACAGACTGAGGGGAATCTTGGAAGAGATTTTCAGTTTGGACGTGCCTTATCAGCCTACCGAGGATACGAAACGATGCTCCACTTGTCCTTATGTAGGACTTTGTAGGTGCGATAGGACTTGACCCATAAAATATAAAGTTAGCATTTCGCAAAGGTTTGCGTGATTTTTTACGTAAAATTTTACATGATTGTCGTTTAATTTTTATACCTTTGCATTCAGGAAATTAAAAAACTAAAATAAACAAAACAAACAAATCATGAAAGAGCTTAAATCTTTAAACAAGCGTACGGCTCCTAAGAGCGTAGCACCTGAGAAAATCATCCAGTTTGGTGAAGGTAACTTCCTCCGTGCATTCGTAGATTGGATTGTATGGAACATGAACAAGAAAACAGATTTCAATGGTTCTGTAGTTGTCGTTCAGCCATTGGCTGGCGGTATGGTAGACTGGTTGAATGGTCAGGATTGCCTCTATCACGTTAACCTCCAGGGTAAGGAGAATGGTCAGCCCATCAATACCCTTGAGCGTATCGATGTTATCAGTCGTGCCTTGAATCCATATTCTCAGAATCAGGCTTTCATGGCTCTTGCAGAGCAGCCAGAAATGCGTTTCGTCATCTCCAACACAACGGAGGCTGGTATTGCATTCGATGATTCTTGCAAGTTCACCGATGCTCCTGCAGCTTCTTATCCTGGCAAGTTGGTACAGTTGCTGTTCCATCGCTACAAGTTCTTCGAGGGCGATCCTACCAAGGGTATGATTTTGATGCCATGTGAGCTTATCTTCCTCAATGGTCACCATCTCAAGGAGTGCATCTATCAGTATATTGAACTTTGGAAGGAAGATATGGGTGCAGACTATGAGGGCTTCAAGGCTTGGTTTACCAACCACTGCTTCGTATGCGCTACTCTCGTAGACCGTATCGTACCAGGATTCCCACGCGATACCATCAAGGAGATCCAGCAGAAGGTTTGCTACAAGGATAATCTCGTAGTCAAGGCAGAGAGCTTCCACCTTTGGGTAATCGAGAAGGCTGAGAATATGACTGTAGAGCAGATGCAGGAAGAGTTCCCAGCTCATAAGGCAGGTCTTCACGTTCTCATCACCGACAATGAGAAGCCATACCACGAGCGTAAGGTTACATTGCTGAATGGCCCTCACACCGTATTGAGCCCTGTTACATACCTCAGTGGCGTGAATATCGTACGCGATGCTTGCGAGCACCCAGTACTTGGCAAGTATATTCATAAGGTACAGTTCGATGAGTTGATGCAGACTCTCAACTTGCCAATGGAGGAGCTTCAGCAGTTTGCTTCAGATGTATTGGAGCGTTTCGAGAATCCATTCGTTGACCACCAGGTAACTAGCATCATGCTCAACTCATTCCCTAAGTACGAGACACGCGACCTTCCAGGTGTAAAGGTATACTTGGAGCGTAAGGGCGAGTTGCCAAAGGGTTTGGTATTCGGTCTTGCAGCTATCATCACTTACTATAAGGGTGGTAAGCGCGAGGACGGCGCAGAGATTAAGCCACAGGATGACCAGAAGATTATCGACAAGCTTACAGAGCTTTGGGCTACTGGCGATACTCAGAAGGTAGCTGAGGGTGTGCTTGGCTTCGACTATATCTGGCACGAGAACTTGAACGAGACAGTTCCAGGCTTGACAGCACTTGTTAAGAGTTATCTTGACTTGATTCAGGAGAAGGGTATGCTTGAGGCAGTTAAGACTATCCTCTAGTCAATCCATTCATATTCTATAAGTTAAGAGGTAGGATGCGAATCGAAAGATTCCTTCCTACCTTTATTTTTGTTTGACTAGCATGTGTGTTGTCTAATGGGTGCAAGTCCCTAACGAGCCCTAG
>CAVKLF010000033.1:0-20890 GCA_963657075.1 bacterium
ATACCGCAATTTTATATGGATTTTGCGGTGTTTTTACCGCAAAATTCGTATATTTCCACTAATATTGGAATGAAAGAAAGGAAGAAACAGGCATAAATTACTGATTCCTTTGCCGACAAATTATAGTATTATCATTCGACGTGATTGACCTTCTGCAACAGGATTTCCACAAGCCGGGGCACAGCATAATGGTCCAGGTCTTCCTCCTTGATCCAACGATAGCCTTCGGGCAAAGTGGGACGACGAGAGGTCTCCAAGAGATAAAAATCGGCGAGGAGGATGCGATGGGTGAGCACATGTCTCACGCCACTCGCCAACGGCAGGAGACGGTCAGTGGGCGCAAGGTGGAGACTTTGCCTGATTCCTTCGGCAGGCACGGCGGATGTAGAGTCCTCACTCTCCATCATGAAGGGTTCCCAAAGGCCTTGCCAGATGTCCCCCTCGGCGCGACGGCGAATGGCAGTATGCCCCATGCAGCGTATATATATATAAGAAAGGTGGCGCGTCTTCACCTTTAGCGACTTGTTCTTGACCGGCAAATCCCCCACCCTTCCACTGCGCAACGCCTCGCAAGTCTCTGCCAAAGGACAGAGGAGGCAACGAGGTGACTGTGGGGTGCATTGGATGGCACCAAAGTCCATCATTCCTTGGTTGTAAGCGGAGGCTTCGGAGACGGGCAAGAGCGACTGTGCCAAGGCGGCGAACTCCTTCTTGCCCTGCGTGGAGTTGATGGGTGTGGAAATGCCGAAATAGCGAGAAAGGACACGATAGACGTTGCCGTCAACCACTGCTGCGGGAATGTCGAAGGCGAAGGAGGCGATGGCTGCCGCAGTGTAGTCGCCCACTCCTTTCAAGGACTTGATGCCATCGAGGGTGTCGGGGAATCTGCCCATAGCCACGATCTGCTTGGCGGCGGCATGGAGGTTGCGGGCACGGGAATAATAGCCCAGTCCCTGCCACAGTTTCAACACCTCGTCCTCATGTGCGGCGGCGAGATCAGCCACGGTAGGGTATGTTCGCATGAAGCGTTCCCAGTACTCCCATCCTTGTGCTATGCGTGTCTGCTGCAAGATGACCTCGCTGAGCCATATCGCATAGGGATCTCGCGTCTCTCGCCAAGGCAAATCCCTACCATTCTCCCGAAACCAGGAGAGAATGGCAGAAGAGAATGTCCACTCCATAGTTCATCTCTCAATATTTCAATCTTTCAATATTTTCATCTTTTCATTGTTCCGGATATTGCTGGTAGATTCTCAGCCCGAATTCCCCGGCGAGGGCATAGGCATGCTCCATGATGTCGGCGAGGATATGCTCGTAGTTCACCCACACCTTGTCCTTCACGAAGAAATAGAACTCCATGGGCAGACCACACTGCGTCGCCTCTATCTGGCGCACCATCAGGGTAAGGTCGGGGTTCACCTCGGGACGCTCACGGAGATACTGCTCCATATATTGACGATAGAGCTGTAGGTTGGTGGGCTTCTGAAGCGGAGACTTCGCCTTGAAGTCATTCTCCGAGGCAAAGTGGTTCTCTATGAGACTGTCTCTCAGCGCATCATCCACCAATCGGATGCTACGGAAGTCGAAATACACCTTGCGCTGCACCCTTCTTCCCCCACTCTTCTGCATCCCGATCCAGTTTTGGAAAGAACCATTCACGAGCGTGGCAGGCGAGATGGTGACGATCGTGTTGTCGAAGTTGCGCACCTTCACGGTGGTGAGCGACATCTCCTCCACGATACCGTTGGCATCCACCGACTTCACGGTGATCCAGTCGCCCTTGTGAAGCATATCGTTGCTGGTGAGACGAATACCGGCAGCAAGACCGAGGATAGTGTCCTTGAACACCAACATCAACACGGCTGACGTGGCACCCAATCCAGCGAAGAGCGTCATGGGGTCTTTACCCAACACGATGGCGACGATGACCACACCCGCCACGAAAAGCATCAACACCCTCAGCACACCACAGAAAGTATGGAAATACTGTTGGGCTGAGGAACGTCGCTTGCCCGTCTCCTCCAGTCCCTTGAACGACCCGATGAAGACAAGCGCCGTGCGCACGGAGTTGACTACGATATAGATGCCCGTGGCTCGTTCCAGCACCACGTTGAGTATGGGGTATTCCAGGTAGATGAGGGGCATAAGCGACCATATCACCACGGCGGGCACAATGTGGCAAGCCGATGTGAGCACCTTGCGGTTGAGCAGTACGTCGTCCCACGTCACCTCCGTCTTCTCGGTAATCTTCAAGATGAGCGGCACAAGTATCTTGCGACACAGGAAGTCGCTCAGCACTGCCAGCAGGATGGCTGTGAGGGTGAGTAGCGCATGACTGAGCATCGACACCATGTCGCCCTTGACACCCATCCATGCGATGATCTCATTCACGAATATTCTTATTTGCTCCATATTTTAATATTTCCATATTTTAATATTTTAATATTTCTCACGGTTGGCAGAGCAAGGTACAAACCTTGTCTGCAAAGTTGCGGGCATTATTGCCGTGCATGACGCCACCATTGATAATCGAAAAACAAAGGTCGTGTCCATTGGCAGCCTTACAATAGCCAGCAAGCGAAATAATACCAGTAAGCGTACCCGTCTTCGCCTTCACATTGCCCTGGGTAAAACTATTCTTCATACGCTTCTTCAGCGTACCATCCACACCACCGATAGGCAGCGACTGCATCAAGTGTTCCTTGATATTGTCGTTGCGATAAGCATAGCGAAGGAGCGCTACCTCCAACTCGGCACTCAAATAATTGTAGAGCGACAAGCCTGAGCCATCGGCAAACCTATAGCGAGTTGGATCGAGACCTATCTTGCTAATGAGTTGTCGCTCCACACTCCGGGCGCTCTTGGCACTGGCTGGTCGATTGCCCGTGGATGCGGCTATCTGGTAATACATACACTCGGCATAGAGATTGTCGCTCTCCTTCATCATCTTGTTTAGTATCTGGTCCATGGTATGGAATCGGGTGCAGACGGTAAAGGCATTGGTAGGGCAAGTCTTAACGGATGCGCCAAAGCTAGCATACTCAATGCCAGCATCACGCAGTTTGGCGAGAAACCTATCCATGAAGATATCCTTGCGAGCAAAGACCAACGGCGAAAGCACTGGGTTGTCATCATCCCAGCACCAACCTTCACCGAGCAGGTCGGCATCCTTCATCGACCGGTCGGCATAGACACTACCACGGATGGTGTCGATGCCCATCTCTTTCAGATTGTTGACAAAGGCAGCCATATCGTCATTGTTGAATCGAGGGTCCATACCACCGATGCAATACACATCTCCATTCAGCACCCCATTCTCGATGGTACCTGTGTATTTCAAGGTGGTCTTAAACTGGTAAGAACCACCTAGCTTATCGAGGGCAGTAATTGCCGTCAACAGCTTCATCGTACTGGCAGGTCGCATCAGTTGTCGCTCATTGTGCCGATAAACAC
Source organism: bacterium (assembly GCA_963657075.1). Lineage (GTDB taxonomy): Bacteria > Bacteroidota > Bacteroidia > Bacteroidales > Bacteroidaceae > Prevotella. The sequence goes on from CAVKLF010000033.1 coordinate 3,454, forward strand.
ACGAGTCGGCATCCAAGTCCCAAACCATCAGTCCAACTTGCGATGTTTCAAACATTTTACTCTCCAGAAGTTTACCAATGCCTACCTGCACCGACTCGGGCCAGGGCAACCTGATGGTATCGGCAGCAAGAGAATCCACGGCGGCAGAGTCTTCTGGCTCCGTTTCATCCTTATCCTCCCCTACTTCCACAGCATCCCTACCCTGGGCGGTGTCCATTACGTTCTGTGCATGGGAAGGCAGCACCATCATCAGTACCATTACCCATCCCAGCATCATATAGAGTATCTTTCTCATTTTATAACCCAATTCTAAACTCTTAACTACAAACTTCTAACCCCTAGTTTCTAACTTCCTCATGATTTCGTTTCTGAATCCCTCCTCGTTATCAGGCTGCACAGCCACGATGTTATGATATCCATACTCTATCACCGTACAAGAGTCTAATCCTAGGAAAGTCTTAGCCGTGCCGACACTGACAATATCGCAAAGAGGCACATTTATATTGCAGGAAAAACGTCCCTCATTAATAATCAAATACTCCATCTCCTCGTCACGGTCGATAGGTTTCACCTTCTTGAATGTATACGTAGTATGGAGGATGCGCTCTATCATACCCACGATGACGATGGCTAGCAGAATACCGATGATAGCCATCTTTACCCAGAAGAAATAGCCAGCCAAGAGAGCAAAGATTACCACACCGATGCGTGCCGTCAAGGTAAAACGCTTATGAAAAGTTCTGTCTGTCATACATTATTATAAAAAAATCGGTGCAAAATTACAAAAAATCCGCCTCTTATTACGCTTTTTAAAGATAAATTATTACTTTTGCAACGAATTAAGAATTAATTCCCAACAATACATCGGATTCTGCCCCCTGAGACAGACTCCTTTCTGTAAGAAACAAGATAAAGATAAACTCAATGGTTTATAAGTATGATTTTCTAATTATCGGCTCAGGAGTGGCCGGTATGAGTTACGCCCTGAAAGTAGCCAGAGCGCATAAAGGTAAAGTGTGCATGATTTGCAAGACCTCGTTAGACGAGGCGAACACCTCATTTGCACAAGGTGGTGTGGCGTCAGTGACCAACCTGGAGGTAGATAACTTCGACAAGCACATACAAGACACAATGATTGCCGGCGACTACATCAGCGACTACAAGGCCGTGAAACAGGTGGTCACCAAGGCTCCAGACCAAATCAAAGAATTGGTGGAATGGGGTGTCAACTTCGACAAGCAGCAGGATGGCAAGTTCGACCTGCACCGTGAAGGCGGGCACAGCGAGTTCCGCATCCTCCACCACGCCGACGACACAGGTGCCGAGATTCAGCGCGGACTCATGGAGGCAGTACGCAACTGCCCAGACATCGACATCAAGGAAAATCATTTTGCCGTGGAGATTATCACGCAGCACCATTTGGGGGCTCGTGTTACCCGACGCACCCCTTACATCAACTGCTACGGAGCATACATTCTTAATCCCGACACCCATAAGGTAGACACCTATCTGAGCAAAGTAACAGTGATGTGTACCGGAGGATGCGGTGCCGTATACCAGACTACAACCAACCCCGTGATTGCCACCGGCGATGGCGAAGCAATGGTGTATCGTGCCAAGGGTACTGTGGCAGATATGGAATTTGTACAGTTTCACCCTACCGCTCTCTACCACCCAGGCGAGACTCACCCTGCATTCCTCATCACCGAGGCAATGCGTGGATATGGTGGCATTCTGCGCCTGCCTAACGGCAAGAGCTTTATGGAGAAATACGATGAGCGCCTAAGCCTAGCCCCTCGCGACATCGTGGCTCGTGCCATCGACAAGGAGATGAAAATTCACGGACTAGACCATGTTTGTCTCGACGTAACCCACAAGAACCCAGAGGAAACCAAGCACCACTTCCCTAATATATATGCCAAGTGTCTCAGCATCGGCATCGACATCACAAAGGATTACATCCCCGTTCGCCCAGCTGCCCACTACATGTGCGGAGGTATCAAGGTAGACCTCAACGGATGTTCTAGCATCAACCGTCTCTATGCCCTCGGCGAGTGCTCTTGCACAGGTCTACATGGAGGAAATCGCCTAGCCAGCAACTCGCTCATCGAGGCTGTGGTCTACGCAGAAACAGCCGCCAAGCACAGTTTGGAGCACGTGGATGAATACGACTTCAACGACAAGGTGCCTGCATGGAACGATGAGGGAACACTGACCAATGAGGAGAAGGTGCTGATTACCCAAAGCGTGAAGGAGGTGGGCGAATGTATGAGCAACTACGTAGGCATCGTACGCAGTGACCTCCGCCTAAAGCGCGCATGGGATCGCCTCGACCTCCTCTACGAAGAGACAGAAAACCTCTTCAAGCGCGTAAAGGTAAGCAAGGAACTTTGCGAATTGCGCAACATGATCAACGTGGGTTACCTGATTACCCGCATGGCTATCGAGCGCAAGGAAAGCCGTGGTCTCCATTACACCATCGACTACCCCGTACACGCTTACGACAAGAAATAAGAACTCTATATTGGGAGTTACCGAAAATAGGGTAACTAAAGGAAAACCTGAGGAAGCTAAAGGGAAGTTAAGGGAAGCTATCGCCTTCCCTTTACTTCCCTTTGATTTCAGAATGCAGAGATTACAACTTCTCCATTTCAGCTTCACGAGCCAAGCGTTCAGCCTCCAATGCCTGTTGTCTTGCCAACTCTGCCTGTTCTTCTGCTTTTTTACGAGCCTCAGCAGCTTGTTCTTCTGCCTTTTTACGAGCCTCCTCAGCTTCTGCAATTGCCTTAAGCCGAGCACGTTCGGCAGCCTCTGCAGCAGCCTTGGCTTCAGCTTCTGCCCTTTCGCGAGCCAAGCGCAAGAGTTCCTTGCGACGTTTCACCAACAAGTCGTACATAATCTGAGCAGCATTGTCGGGCGCTATCAGATTACCCAGTTGCTCGCACACCATCTTATATCCAGCCAGCATCTTGTCTCGCTCGGGATTACCAGGAAGCAGCCTATACACCTGATCAGCTATTCCGTCTACCGTAAATTTGTCTGCCATCATTTCTGGCACGATTTCCTGATTGGCTATCAGATTAACCAACGAAATGTATTTCACCTTGATAACATGGTTGAATGCAAAGCGGATAAGCGAAGGCACAGGAGTCTCATAACAAACCACCTGCGGCACATTGAAGAGAGCGGTCTCCAGCGTAGCCGTACCACTTGTCACAAGCGCTACCGTAGCATGAGAGAGCAATGGGTAGGTTTTATTGCGTACCATCTTCACCCTCATGCCATTCAAGAACTGCTCATAATACTTATCATCGATGCTAGGCGCACCAGCCAGTACCATCTGATAGTCTTCGTATCGCTCTGCCACCTCTATCATGGCAGGTAGATTGTCCTTGATTTCCTGCAGGCGACTACCAGCCAGAAGTGCGATAATCGGTTTGCTGACTTCAAGATTATTCTCCGCGCAGAACTCTTCAAATCCCTGCTGGTATTGAGCCTTAAACTCTCCTACCTCTTGTGCTGTAGGATTACCGACATAATGTATCGGGTAATGATGCTTTTTCTCGAAGAAAGGCACCTCGAAAGGCAAGATAGAGAACAATTCGGCCACGTCTCGCTTAATACTACGAATACGCCACTCTTTCCATGCCCAAATCTTCGGGGAAATATAATAATAGGCCGGAATGCTAGTGTGCTTTTTCAGATACTTGGCAATGTTCAGATTGAAGCCTGGATAATCTACGAGAATGACTACATCGGGCTTCCAGCGCACAATATCCTCCTTGCACTTTTTCATATTGGAAAAAATGGTACCCAGATGCAATAGTACAGGCACAAATCCCATGTAAGCCAATTCCTTGTAATGCTTTACACGAGTACCTCCCTCGGCCTGCATCAAGTCGCCCCCAAAGAACCTGAACTCTGCCAGTTCGTCTACATTTTTCAGCGAGCGCATCAGGCGACTAGCATGCAGGTCGCCACTAGCCTCGCCCACTATCAAATAATACTTCATATTGGTATAAGATTAGAAGAGTCAGGAGATGGAGGTTTCCCATTCCTGCTTGTTTACATTCAGCCAGTCATAGTCGGTAACATCTATCTGGGTAGGTGTGATAGAAATGTAGCCATGGGTCAGTGCCCATTGGTCAGTATCTTCTGCCAGTGGCTCATCATTGCGATAATCTCCTACCATCCAATAGTATTCGTAACCACGAGGATGGTGTTCCTTGGCCACTTCATTAATCCAAGAACCACGGGTCATGCGGCACACTTTCAAACCTCTGAATGGAGGTTGTGCAGGGAAATTTACATTCAGACAAGTACCTGAAGGCAAGCCTTTCTCCAACACCATCTTCACTATTTTCACCACCCCTTCGCACAATGGAGAGAGGTCGGCGTTCTCAACGTAATTACAACTACTGAAAGCAATGCTTGGAATGTACTTCATGCAGCCTTCCTTAGCCACACCCATCGTACCCGAATAATGATTGTTGACACTAGAGTTGTCGCCATGATTAATACCTCCCAATATGAGGTCTGGCTTTCGACCAGCAAGTAGCTGACTGAGTGCTAACTTCACACAGTCTACGGGAGTGCCGCTACACGACCACACCTCCACATCCTCACCCATATTGTATCGGCGTTTCAAGCGCAGAGGCTGGGTGGCAGAAAAGGCGCAAGCATAACCCGACCGTGCACTTTCGGGAGCCACGACAAGCAGTTCGCACCAATCTTTCAAAAAACTCACCAAAGTCTTAATACCATTAGCATGGTAGCCATCATCATTGGAGATGAGCACCAAAGGTTTGCGTTGAGCAGCTGCACTTAATATCTTTTTTTCTTGTAAATCTTTCTTATTTTCCATAAAAAATCGACGGTTTTGGTTGCAAAAGTACGAAAAAACCTTTAAACTCGACGCATTCTCACAATATTTTTGTATCTTTGCCGAAAATTTAATCAAGAAAATGGGAAAGATAATCGCATTAGCTAATCAGAAAGGTGGCGTAGGGAAGACTACTACCACGATAAATCTAGCTGCTTCGCTGGCCACTCTGGAGAAAACAGTGCTCGTAGTCGATGCCGACCCACAGGCCAACGCCTCCAGTGGACTCGGTGTAGACATCAGCGAGGTAGACTGCTCACTCTATGAGTGCATCATCGACCACGCCGATGTACGTGACGCCATCTACACCACCGATATTGATGGACTAGACATCATTCCTAGTCACATCGACCTCGTAGGTGCTGAAATCGAGATGCTAAACCTACAGAGTCGAGAAAAGGTCATCAAGAACCTTCTCGCTCCTATTCGCGAGGAATACGACTACATTCTCATCGATTGCTCGCCTTCTTTGGGACTCATCACAGTAAATTCGCTCACCGCAGCCGACTCTGTCATTATCCCTGTGCAATGCGAATATTTTGCTCTGGAAGGCATCAGCAAATTACTCAACACCATCAAAATCATCAAGAGCAAGCTCAATCCGAAATTGGAAATAGAAGGTTTCTTGCTCACCATGTACGACAGTCGTCTTCGCCTCGCCAACCAAATTTACGATGAGGTAAAAAGACATTTCCAGGAACTTGTCTTCAAGACGGTCATCCAACGCAACGTGAAACTGAGCGAGAGTCCAAGCCACGGTCTCCCAGTTATTCTCTACGACGCAGAGAGCAACGGAGCCAAAAACCACTTGGCACTCGCTAAGGAAATCATCAACAAAAACGAAGTTAAGTGAAGAGCAAAGAGGGAAAGGGAAGAATGAAGAGTGAAGGATCCAACAGCCTTTATCAATACCCATCAACCCTTCTGCTTTCAACCTCCAACTTTCAACATTAAGAAAAATGGCAGTACACAAGAAATACAATAATGGCACTAAAAGCAATGCCCTGGGAAGAGGACTCGACGCCCTCATTTCCACAGAAAGCGTACGCACGCAGGGCAGCAGCACCATCAACGAGATACCCCTCGACCAGATAGAGGCCAATCCTAATCAGCCACGCCGTGAGTTTGACGAGGAAGCCTTACACGAACTAGCAGAAAGCATCAAGGCAATCGGAATCATCCAGCCCATCACCCTTAGGCAAGTGTCTGAAAACCGATTCCAGATCATTGCCGGAGAACGCCGATGGAGAGCCTCCCAATTAGCGGGACTTCTGGCTATACCAGCCTACATCCGTACCATCAGCGATGAAAATGTCATGGAGATGGCACTCGTGGAGAATATCCAGCGCCAAGACCTCAATGCCATAGAGATTGCACTTGCATACGAGCACTTATTGGAGAACGAGGGGATGACACAGGAAAAAATTTCCGAGCGTGTGGGCAAAAGCCGCGCTGCCATAGCCAACTACCTACGTCTGCTCAAGTTGCCTGCGCAAGTACAGATGGCACTCCAGAAGAAAGAGATAGACATGGGACACTGCCGTGCCCTTCTGGCGCTAGAAAGTCCGTCGCTACAAATCAAGCTCTTCAAGGAAATCCAAAAGAACGGATACTCCGTACGCAAGGTAGAAGAGATGGTACAACACCTCAAAAACGGCGAGGACATAGAGAGTGGCAAGAAGACTATAGCAAGCAAGACTCAAGTGCCAGAGGAATTTACAGCACTCAAAAACAGGCTTTCTCATTTCCTCAACACCAAGGTACAGTTTACCTGCTCCTCTAAGGGAAAAGGAAAAATCAGCATTCCATTTGCCAATGAGGAGGAATTGGAGCACATCATGAATGTCTTCGACCAACTGAAACAGGAATAATATTTTCATAACAACACTTCTGATCAAGAAACAGGAAACCAAGTGAAATCAAGAATCATACATACCTGCATGGCTACCCTACTGATGGCAGTTTGCCCTCTCTGTTCCCACGCCCAAAAGACAAAGGCAAAACAGGACGTGGAGGTACCTGCCGTGGCATCGGTAGATTCGGTCATCAGCAATGACGATAGCCTTAGTCTGGCAAAACTCAACGCTTCATTACAGCCTCAGCGCAAGAAGAGAGACTGGACTACATGGAGACCAGACACCAAGCGAGCCATGTGGCTGGCCATCGTGCTTCCAGGTGCAGGACAGATATACAACCGCAAATACTGGAAGCTGCCTATCATCTATGGCGGTTTCGTGGGTTGCACCTATGCCATCACTTGGAACAACCAAATGTACCACGATTACTCGCAGGCTTATCTTGACATTATGGACGATGACCCAAACACGCAGAGCTACAATCAATTTCTGCACCTAGGAGCAAAAATCGACAACAGCAACATAGACCGATACAAGGAGATTTTCCGCAAGCGCAAAGACAGGTATCGCCGCTGGAGAGATATGGGTACATTCGTGATGATAGGCATTTACGCCTTCTCCATCATAGACGCTTACGTAGACGCCTCGCTTTCGGAATTCGACATTTCCGACGACTTGACACTTAGAGTGGAACCAGCGTTTTTGAACAACGGGAGCTACAACCATTCGCTCCATACGGGCGCTCTTGGCTTGCAGTGCTCGCTGACATTCTAAAACAAATCTAAAGTAAAAGGGCTATGTCCCTATACATTAAATTATATAATATAAAAAAGTAGAAGAGACATTAAGACACTATATGAAAAAAATATTGACTTTGGCAGCAGCGATGCTGCTCGGCATACAGGGCATTCAAGCCCAGACTAACTATCAGCAAGACGAGGAAGACGTCATTACCGTAACCGACAAAGACGGTAAAGCAGAGGAGATTGAAATCCCAGAAGGACTGGAAGACAATCTCGACAGCTTATTGCACTTATACAATGCACAGACCTATCTGATGGCCGACACTTCTTGCAATTATCAAGATATAAACCCAGTCTTCGAGAAAGAAGTTTACATCGACCGTCTGAAGCGACTTCCTACCATTATCGAAATGCCTTACAACGATGTGGTGCAGAAGTTCATCGACCGCTATAGTGGCAAGTTGCGCCGCTCCGTCAGTTTCATGTTGGGCGCCAGCAACTTCTATATGCCTATCTTCGAAGAAGCACTGGAAGCCTACAACATTCCTCTGGAGCTTAAATACCTGCCAGTCATTGAGTCAGCACTCAATCCCAAAGCAGTATCACGTGTGGGAGCCACTGGCCTCTGGCAGTTTATGTTGCCTACAGCCAAACGATATGGTCTGGAAATCACATCCTGGGTAGACGAGCGACGCGACCCTGTAAAAGCATCATACGCAGCAGCCCACTATCTGAGCGACCTCTACAAAATATTCGATGACTGGAGCCTTGTCATCGCCGCATACAACTGCGGTCCTACCAATGTAAACAAGGCGATACATCGTGCCAAGGGCAATGCCGACTACTGGAACATCTATCCTTATCTCCCTAAAGAGACACGTGGATACGTACCAGCATTTATCGCCGCCAACTATATTATGAATTACTACTGCGACCACAATATTTGCCCAATGGTTACCGAATTGCCTATCAAGACCGATACCGTGGTAGTAGACAAAGACATTCATCTAGAGCAGGTATCCCAAGTGCTCAATATTGACATAGAACACTTGCGCAACCTCAACCCACAATACCGCCACGACGTTATCAACGGCCTTAACCACCCTATGGCATTACGCTTGCCATCCACACTCGTTGGCGCTTTCATAGACCAGCAAGACAGCATCTGCGCCTACAAGGCCGACGAACTTTTACTGAAGCGCACACTCGTAGACGTCAACGACGCAGAACCAAGTTATTCTCGCTCACGCAGTAGCTATAGCAGGAGTTCTTCTGCCGCACGCAACAGCAAGAGTAGCAAGAAGACACGCAACAAGAAGAATAAGAAGAAAAACGAAGGTAAAAAGAGCGTCACCATCAAGAACGGCGACACCCTATCGGAAATAGCTGCACGCCACCATACAACCGTATCAAAACTGCGCAAACTCAACAAGATATCAGGCAGCAGTATCCGTGCAGGCAAAAAAATCAAGGTGAAGTAAACGTATCATTAAATAATAATAGGAGGGTACAACTATGGATGAACAAAACCAGAAAGACCTCGAAAGAGAACAGGCTGACAATAAGCTGATAGGCGATGCCTTCCAGCATCTGCTCGACACATACCTCAACTCACGCCACCGCAAGAAGGTAGACATCGTGACCAAGGCGTTCAACTTCGCCCGCCAGGCTCACAAAGGAGTGCGCCGACTATCAGGCGAACCATACATCATGCACCCCATCGCCGTAGCCCAAATAGCCTGTGAGGAGATGGGGCTAGGTTCCACCAGTATCTGCGCCGCCCTCTTACACGACGTAGTGGAAGACACCGATTATACAGTAGAAGACATCTCCAACATCTTCGGTGAGAAGGTGGCACAAATCGTAGATGGACTTACCAAAATTAGCGGAGGAATCTTCGGCGACAAGGCTTCGGCACAGGCAGAAAACTTCAAGAAGCTCCTACTTACAATGAGCGACGACATCCGCGTCATCCTCATCAAAATATGCGACCGCCTGCACAATATGCGCACACTCGCATCCCAACCAGCCAACAAGCAATACAAGATAGCTGGAGAGACTCTATATATCTATGCTCCTTTGGCCAACAGACTGGGTCTCAACAAGATAAAAACAGAGCTAGAAGACCTTTCCTTCCGTTACGACCATCCACAGGAATATGAAAATATCGAGCATAAACTGGCTGATACAGAGAAACAGCGCGACACATTGTTCGACCAGTTTACTGCGCCTATCCGTGAAGAATTGGACAAGCTCGGCGTGGAGTATAAGATTAAGGCTCGCGTAAAGAGTCCATTCAGCATCTGGAACAAGATGCAGAATAAACATGTCACATTCGAAGAGATTTACGATATTTTGGCCGTACGCATCGTCTTCTCCCCAAAGAGCAGAGAGAACGAGGTAAACGAGTGCTTCAATATCTACGTAGCCATTAGCAAAATATACAAAAGCCACCCCGACCGTCTGCGCGATTGGCTCAATCATCCAAAGGCCAACGGCTACCAAGCACTGCACGTCACCCTGATGAGCAAGCAGGGCAGATGGATAGAAGTGCAGATTCGATCAGACCGAATGGACGAAATAGCAGAAAAGGGATTTGCTGCACACTGGAAGTACAAGGAGGGCGGCGAGTACACTGAGGATGAGAACGAACTGAACGATTGGCTTGGCACTATCAAAGAGATTTTGGACGACCCACAGCCTGATGCCATGGACTTCCTCGATGCCATCAAGCTCAACCTCTATGCCAGCGAAATCTTTGTCTTCACTCCTAAGGGTGAAATCATTACAATGCCTGCGGGCTGTACGGCTCTCGACTTTGCATTCCAGATACATACCTTCCTGGGAAGTCACTGCATCGGCGCCAAGGTAAACCATAAGTTAGTACCGCTGAGCCATAAATTACAGAGCGGTGACCAGGTGGAGATACTTACCTCCAAAAGTCAGCACGTACAGCCATCTTGGAGCAATTTCGTCAGCACAGCCAAAGCCAAAAGTAAGATACAATCCATTCTGCGCCGTGACTCGCGCGAGATACAGAAAAAAGGAGAAAACATTCTTCTTGACTGGCTCAAGAAAAACGGAATGGAATGGAGTAATTCTGTGGTAGACCGTCTCTGCGATTATCACAACATCCAGAAGCACGAGAACTTTTTCTTGTCACTCGGCAATCATTGCATCCTTCTCGGCGAAAAGGACTTGGACGAATTGCATGGCAAGAACAAACCACAAAAACAATCCAGCACGTGGCGCAACTACATTCCATTCCTAGGCAAGAGCAAAGAAAAGGAAGAAGTACAAGGTACCACTAAGCCACAGGAGCTCTTTGTGGTAGGCAAGGACTTCAACAAGAAGAAGCCTCTCATCCTAACCGAAGAGAACATCAACCAATTTATCTTCCCAGACTGTTGCCATGCCATCCCTGGCGATGACGTGATGGGCTACATCGACAACAAGAACCGCATCGAGATACATAAGCGCTCTTGTAGTGTGGCAGCCAAGCTAAAATCCAGCTACGGCAATCGCATCGTGGATGCAAAATGGGACATGCACAAGCAGATGCTATTCGATGCTACCATCGAAATTAAGGGCATCGACCGCAAGGGTATGCTCCTAGATGTAAGCAAGGTAATCAGCGACCAACTCGGCATCAATATCCATAAGGTAACTATCAGTAGCGACAATGGCATTTTCGATGGAAATATCGAGCTTCGCATCCACGACCGCGCTGAAGTAAAAAATATCATGGACCAACTGAAGAAAATCGACGATCTCCAAGAGGTACAGAGAATTCTATAGGAGTTAGATGTCCGGAGATAGGAACATAAAGTTAGGAAAACAATCTATAAAAAACAAGAAAATGAAAAAACTAATCATCGCTATTATCGGCTTGCTGGCGGTAACAGGAACAAGTCTGGCCGCCAACAAGTATGACAATCCCGACACCATCGTAGTGTCTCGCGACGGCACAGGCGAATTCCGTACCATCGACGAAGCCATTGAGGTGTGCCGTGCATTCATGGATTACACCAAAGTAATTTACGTAAAAAAAGGAGTGTACAAAGAGAAACTTATCGTGCCCTCATGGCTCACCCACATCACTATCTGTGGCGAAGACCGTGACAATACAATCATCACCTGGGACGACCACGCCAACATTAAGATGCCTATAGGCGGTCTCGACTCTGAGGCTGCAGTAAAAGGCAAGAATATGGGCACCTTCCGCACCTATACCCTTAAGATACAGGGCAGCTACATCACCATCAAAAACATCACCATTGAGAACAATGCGGCCAAACTGGGGCAGGCAGTAACCCTACACACCGAGGGCGACCATATCCTAGTACAGAACTGTCGCCTTCTTGGCAATCAAGACACGGTATATACCGGAGTCGGCGGAACACATTGCGCATTCTACGATTGCTACATAGAGGGAACTACCGACTTTATCTTTGGCCCAAGTATAGCATGGTTTGAAAATTGCGAGATTCATAGCAAGGCCAATAGTTACATCACGGCAGCCTCCACCCCCGCAGGTCAACAATATGGCTACGTATTCAATAAGTGCCGCTTGACTGCAGATGCAGACGTAGACAAAGTCTATCTAGGCAGACCCTGGAGACCCTACGCAGCTACCCTCTTCATGAATTGCGAAATGGGTAAGCACATTTTACCTGTAGGTTGGCACAACTGGGGCAAACAGAGTAACGAAGAAACGGCTCGTTATTCGGAATATAACAACCATGGCGAAGGTGCAGAAGCCAAAGGGCGTGTGGCATGGAGCAAACAGCTCACTAAGAAAGAAGCCGTCAAGGTAACCATTGCCAATGTATTAGGCGAAGGCTGGTAGAAAAACTACACGAGAGTATCGAGCTGCTTCTTCAATTCCTTCAGCTCATCTCTTACAGATATAAGGGTGTCGAGAACGTCAGATGTCTTCTCGGCACCCGTTCTATTTTGATTGAGGTATTTGCGCGCAGCAGCTATCTTAAGCCCTTTTACTTTAATGAGATTGTAGATGAGTTTCACCTGCTCAATATCCTTATCGGTGTACTGGCGCACCTTATTGCCAGACACCTTGGGCTTAAGAAAGGGAAACTCCTTTTCCCAATAACGCAGGGTAGACTCATTTACGCCTACCATTTCAGCCACTTCCTTGATGGAATAGTACAATTTTGCAACTTTCTCAGTATTTAATGCCATATTTTGCCTCTTTATTTTCAAAAATAATTAATTTTGTTGCAAAATTAAACATTTCTTGGTATCTTTGCAAAGATTTTCGGAAGAAATTGCCCTAAAGGACAAAAATAATTAGAAATAGGAATTAAAGACAAAATAAAAAAGACATGATGACAGCTAATGAAGTGCGCGAATCCTTCAAGAAATTCTTTGAGGGAAAAGGCCACAAGATTGTTCCGTCAGCCCCCATGGTCATCAAGGATGACCCTACGCTGATGTTTACCAATGCTGGTATGAACCAATGGAAAGACATCATCCTCGGCACGAAAGACCCAGGCAAGGATGTAACTCGTGTAGATACCCAAAAATGCCTCCGCGTAAGCGGCAAGCACAACGACCTTGAAGAGGTAGGTCATGACACTTACCACCACACGATGTTCGAGATGCTCGGCAACTGGAGCTTTGGAGATTACTTTAAGGAGGGAGCCATCGACATGGCTTGGGAGTATTTGACAGAGGTCTTGAAGCTGAACCCTGCCGACCTCTACGTTACCGTATTTGAGGGCAGCGAGGAGGAAGGTCTTGGTCGCGATGACGAAGCTGCCAGCTACTGGGCAAAACACGTGCCAGCCGACCACATCATTAACGGCAACAAGCACGACAATTTCTGGGAAATGGGTGACACTGGCCCTTGCGGTCCTTGCTCTGAGATCCATGTAGACTCCCGTACCCCTGAGGAGAAGGCCAAAGTACCTGGACGTGAGCTGGTAAACAAAGATGACCCACAGGTCATCGAAATCTGGAACATCGTGTTTATGCAGTACAACCGTAAGGCAGACGGTTCGCTAGAGCCACTGTCTATGAATGTAATCGATACAGGTATGGGCTTTGAGCGACTCGTCAGAATGCTCCAAGACAAACACTCCAACTACGATACCGACATTTTCCAGCCCATCATCAAAGAGATAGAAGCCATCTCTGGCAAGAAATATGGTTTCACCACACCAACCGGTGCCAACGGCGAGGGCAAGGATGAGCAGGAGAAAATAGACATCGCCATGCGTGTATGCGCAGACCATTTGCGCGCTGTAGCATTCTCCATCGCCGATGGCCAGCTGCCTAGCAATGCCAAGGCAGGTTACGTTATCCGCCGCATTTTGCGCCGTGCCGTACGCTACGCCTACACCTTCCTCGACCAGAAGCAGGCGTTTATGTACAAGCTCGTGAACGTATTGGTAGAGCAGATGGGCGCAGCTTTCCCTGAATTACCAGCCCAGCAGGAGCTCATCACCCGTGTAATGAAGGAAGAAGAGGATTCATTCCTCCGCACTCTGGAAAAGGGTATCAACCTCCTCAATGGCGACATGGATGAACTGAAGGCTCATGGCAAGACCCAACTCGATGGTGTGAGCGCCTTCCGCCTCTTCGACACTTATGGATTCCCTCTCGACTTGACTGAACTTATCTGCCGAGAGAACGGATACACAGTAGACGAGAAAGCATTCGACGAAGAGATGGGGAAGCAGAAGGCTCGTGCTCGCAACGCAGCTGCCGTCGAAAACGGCGACTGGGAGGTATTGAAGGAAGGTGACCAGCAGTTTGTGGGCTACGACTATACAGAATACGAGTGCCATATCTTGCGTTATCGCAAAGTAACACAAAAGAAGAACAGCTTCTACGAGCTGGTACTCGACAACACTCCATTCTATGGCGAGATGGGTGGACAGGTTGGCGACAAGGGTGTACTCGTGAGCGAGAACGAGACCATCCAGGTCATCGACACCAAGCGTGAGAACAACCAGAGCATCCACATCGTGAAGGAGTTGCCTAAGGATCTCACCGCCGACTTCATGGCTTGCGTAGACATCGAGAGTCGTGAGGGCAGTGCTGCCAACCATACTGCGACTCACCTCCTAGACTACTGTTTGAAACAGGTATTGGGCGAACACGTAGAGCAGAAGGGCTCCTACGTAGACAAGGACACACTTCGCTTCGACTTCTCTCACTTCCAGAAGGTAACCGACGAGGAGCTTCGCAAAGTAGAGCATATGGTGAACGAGATGATTCGTGCCGACTACCCACTCGATGAGCACCGCGACACACCTATCGAGGAAGCTAAGCAGCTTGGTGCGATCGCCCTCTTCGGCGAGAAGTATGGCGATAAAGTACGTGTGGTTCGCTTCGGCCCTTCCGCTGAGTTCTGTGGCGGTATCCACGCCAAAAGTACAGGTAAGATAGGTTTCTTCAAGATTGTTTCCGAGAGCAGCGTGGCAGCGGGCATCCGCCGTATCGAGGCATTGACAGGCAAGGCTTGCGAGGAAGCTATCTACAACCTACAGGACACCATCGTTGCATTGAAGGGACTCTTCAACAACGCCAAGGACCTGGAGGGTGTCATCAAGAAGTACATCGACGAGCACGACAGTCTGAAGAAAGACTTGGAGAAGTTCCAAGCTCAGGCAGTAGAACGCACCAAAGAAAAGCTGGTGGCAAATGCCAAGGATGTAAACGGCACCAAGGTAGTTACAGCCGTACTGCCTATGGACCCAGCGTCTGCCAAGGACTTAGTGTTCAAGGTACGTGAAGCAATACCAAAGAACTTGGTTTGCGTACTCGGCACCATCCACAATGACAAGCCTATGCTCAGCGTGATGTTCAGTGACGACATGGTGAAAGACCATGGTCTGAATGCAGGCAAGATGATACGTGAGGCGGCCAAACTGATGCAAGGCGGCGGCGGCGGACAGCCACATTATGCACAGGCTGGTGGTAAGAACAAGGATGGTCTGAGCGCAGCAGTCGACAAGGTTATCGAACTGGCTCAACTGTAATCCAGAATGATATATTGTATAATAAGGTATAAAGGGCAGCATTTTCATGAAAAATGCTGTCTTTTTTATGTCTTATAGGAGATAAAAATGAAAAAGTCCCCGATTTACCCCATTATAAAATATAAAAGTCGTATCTTTGCAAAAGATTTAAATACAAATATCATCATAAAAACAAGTAAAATATGTTTAGTGGAATCGTAGAAGAAATGGCCACCGTTGTGGCTATTAAGCATGATAAGGAGAATATCGACTTTACGCTGAAATGTTCGTTCGTAGGCGAACTCAGCATAGACCAGAGTGTGGCCCACAATGGAGTATGCCTCACTGTAGTAGAAATCAAGGATGGCACCTATACCGTAACGGCCATGAAAGAAACCCTCGACCGCAGCAACCTCGGTCTGCTCCAAGTGGGCGACAAGGTAAACGTGGAGCGATCGATGGTGATGAATGGCAGACTTGACGGACACATCGTACAAGGGCACGTAGACGAAACTGCCAAGTGCATCGCTATGAAAGATGCCAACGGATCCACCTACTTCACCTTTCAATATGAACTCAACAAGGAAATGGCTCGCAAAGGTTACTTCACCGTAGACAAGGGCAGCGTAACCGTGAACGGCGTATCGCTCACCGTATGCAATCCTACAGACAACACTTTTACTGTTGCCATCATCCCATACACCCGGGAGAACACCAACTTCTGCAACATAGAAGAGGGTACGGTGGTAAATATTGAGTTCGACATACTGGGCAAGTATATTGCGCGACTCAAAAGCTTTGAATAGGAGCGAAAAACGAGAAGTTTGAAGCGAGAAGTATCACCCAAATATCAAGTTTTTGCACACAAACCACCCTTAAATGTGCAATTTTCAGGCAAATAATTTGGGTAATACGCAAAAAAATGGTATTTTTGCCGTCGTGTTCCACTGCAAAAGAAGCACTAACAAACTTAAGAGAAAATAAATAAACAATAACCATTAATTGATATGAGTTTAAAAATCGTAGTACTTGCCAAGCAAGTACCTGACACAAGAAATGTGGGCAAGGACGCAATGACAGCCGAAGGCACCGTCAACCGTGCCGCCCTTCCTGCTATCTTCAATCCTGAAGATTTGAACGCATTGGAGCAAGCCCTTCGATTGAAGGAACAGCATCCAGGTTCTACAGTTGGCATTTTGACAATGGGTCCTCCACGTGCTGGCGAAATCATCCGCCAGGGTCTTTACCGTGGTGCTGATACGGGATGGTTGCTTACCGACCGCCTCTTCGCTGGTGCCGATACACTGGCCACTTCCTACGCCCTCGCCACAGGTATTCAGAAGATTGGTGACGTAGACATCGTAATAGGTGGCAGACAGGCCATCGATGGCGACACAGCACAGGTAGGTCCGCAGGTGGCTCAGAAGTTGGGTTTGAACCAAGTTACCTACGCCGAGGAAATCCTCAAGGTAGAGAATGGCAAGGCAACTATTCGCCGCCACATTGACGGAGGCGTAGAGACCGTAGAGACTCCATTGCCAGTGGTAATCACCGTCAACGGAAGTGCTGCCCCTTGCCGCCCTTGCAACGCCAAGCTTGTGATGAAATATAAATACGCTACTTGCCCCATGGAGCGCAAAGGCGATGAGCCTTGGTCTGGCCTCTATGAGGAGCGTCCTTACCTGACACTGAACCAGTGGAGCGTGGCCGATGTAGACGGCGACCCTCAGCAGTGTGGCCTCAGCGGATCGCCTACCAAGGTGAAGGCTGTGAAGAACATCGTGTTCCAGGCTAAGGAGAGCAAAACCCTCACAGGCAGCGATGAAGACATCGACAGTCTGGTGAAGGAATTGTTGGACGAAAGTATTATCGGATAGGAGAGTTTTTAGGAGTTAAAGATGTTAAGGAGTTTAAAGGAGTTAAAGGAGTTAAAGGAGTTAAAGGAGTTAAAGGAGTTAAAGGAGTTAA